>CAYYSM010000130.1:0-6868 GCA_964474225.1 uncultured Hyphomicrobiaceae bacterium | reverse complement strand
GTCGTGGGTTCGAATCCCGCCGCTCCGACCATCTCTATTCCGGTCAAGGCAACATCCACCAACGGGGCTGTGGCGGCCATAATTCGCCGCGCGCCACAGGCGGCGAACACTCATCTTTTATTTTTCACTTGTGGCGTGCATTTTTACGCGATAAGTTAACGGCTCATCTCAAGCGCGGACGACACGGGCCGGATGGGGGCCGACCCACACCAGGGCGGCGCGGCCAGCCGTGCGCGCACTCCATGCGTTCAAGCATCCGCTTGAGACCTTCGGGCACGTAACGAGTAGGAAGGGGCACACCATGACCACCAAAAACAACAATCCATTTTTGACGGCCTGCTCTGTCCTTGCGTTGGGCACTGTCGCCACCGCGTTCGCGGGCGCGCCGGTTCACGCAAACGGCACATATGCCGAGAATGAGATCACGCTCGAGGCCGAGATTCCAGGCATGTGTTCTTTCGATGAACAGTTTGATAGCGACATCGAGATCACGGAATTTTACAATGGCAGACCGGCGGGAGAGTATTCCAAGGTCGAAGCGAACGCGCAGGTCACCTGCAACGTCGCCGCGAGCGTTGAATTGTCTTCAAACGGAGGCGGTATGGCGCTTTTTCCCCCGGATGATGACCTTGGCGACCCCTACCTGACCTCATTCGATTATGCGGCGACGCTCAAGACGGATAGCGGCGACGTCGTGACGCTCGATACGGCGTCAGGCGACAACAGCGCGTCCGCGGACGCCAACACTGCTTTCGGCGGCAGCATGCCCACTGGACTCCCCCTGACGCTGGAAATCGTCCCAGAGGACGTCGACGGCGTTCTTCAGGCGGGGCATTACCTGGACACACTGACGGTCCGGATCACGCCGCAGGATTAAGCGGCGGCGAATCCAGTCGCAGCATCACGCCTGCTGCGCAGTGCATCGCGGGCAGGGGCGGGCATTGCCGCCGCGCCCTACTCCGCGCCAGCGCCGGTATCCGTCCAGAGCTTTCGAACGAGTGCCAAGATGAATGTCATGCGTCTTCTTTGCGCGCGGCTGCTCGCGCTGTCCCTCCTGTGCCTTGGCGGGCTTTGTGCACAGGGCCCGGGCGCATCGCCAGCCGCCGCCATGAGCGTCAGCCCGGTCTATCTCGACATGGTCTCGGCCGGGCCGCGCAGCCGCGCCGATATCCGCGTCGTCAACCGCGCCGACCGGCCGCTGCCCATCGAGGCGGTCGTCTCGCGCGTCACGCGGGACGCCCAGGGCAAGGCGATCGTCAAGCGCGATGAAGCGGATTTCCTGGTCCTGCCCATGCAGGCGATGATCCCGCCGGGCGGCAGCCAGATCCTCAAGGTCCAGTGGCTGGGCGATCCGATGATCCCGGAAAGCCGCGCCTACCGCATTTCCGTCAACCAACTGCCCGTGGCCGAACCCGGCGGCGAAGCCGCGGTTCAGGTGCTGATGAACCTCGCCGTGATCGTCCATGTCGCGCCGCCGCAAGGCGCGCCCGCGCTTGAACTCGTTAACCAGGGCACGGCGAATGGCCGCAACGGCGAGCGCGTCCCGACCGTCACGGTGCGCAACCCCTCCAAGGTCCATGCGCGCCTGCCCGACGCAACCCTGCGCCTGAGCGGCGGCGGCTGGGACAAGGTCCTCACCCCGCAGACCCTGAACGCGTTCTTGGGGATCGGCGCAGTGATGCCCGGCCAGACCCGGACGTTCCGGCTTCCGGTCTCGCTGCCGGAGAATGTGCGCGCGCTCCAGGCGCAACTGGAGTATCAGCCGCCGGCCCGGCGTTAGCGAACCGGCGCAGGCGGGACCGCGAAGCGCGAAGAGGCTTGCGATGCCGGGGCAACAGGGATGGGGCGCTGTGGTCCGGGCGGTCATTGCCGTGATGGCGATAACGCTGGCCCAGCCGGCGGCCGCCAGCACCACCCAACCGGCAACGCCCCAGCCGATCCTCAACCCGACGGACCGCACGCTCTCGCTCCTGGTCGAGTTGCGGGAGCGGGACCGCCGCCTCGGCGAAGTGGCGATAAAGATCGCGCCCGGCGACACCATCGCGGTCAACAAGGACCAGTTCGCCCGCGCCTGCGCGCCGCTCCTGCGCGATCGCGTCGCGGCCCGGCTGCGCGCGCTGCCCGCGCAGGACGGCTTTTTCGCGCTCGCCGTGCTCAATGCCGCTGGCTTCCAGACCCGTTTCGACCCCGCGACCATGCGCCTAGAGTTCACGCCAACGGTGAAACAGCGCCCACGCGGCACGGTGCGCATCCGCCGCGCGCCCGCCGCTGGCGGCGAAGCCGAGCCGCCCGCCACCATCAGCGGCTATCTCAACCTGCGCGCCGGGGCCGATTATGTCAGCGCTCCGGCCACGGCCGCCGGCTTCACCCCGCCGCGCGCGAACCTGGAGGCCGTGCTGCGCTGGGAGGATATCGTTTTCGAAACCGAACTGAGCTATGACGGCGGCAACGCGGCTTACGCACCGCTTGGATTTTCCGCTCTTGAGGGCTTCACCCGGCGCGGCACCCGTCTGGTGCATGACCGCCCCGATGACGCGCTGCGCCTGCAGGCCGGAGACATCAACCCGCCGGTGACGAGCTTCCAGCGCGGACCGGACCTCCTCGGGGTGTCTGTCGAACGCTCGCCGCGCAAGCTGCGCCCCGGCGAGAACATCCGGCCTACGGGCGAGCGCTCCTTCCGCCTCGCGCGGCCGGCGACCGTGAAGGTCGAGCTGAACGGTGTTGTGGTGCGCCAGCTCAGGCTCGACCCAGGCGAATATGATCTCAAGGATTTGCCGCTGCAGTCCGGGGCGAACGATATCCGTCTCATCATCACCGATGATCTGGGCGAACAGCGCACGCTGGAGTTCACCTCTTATTTCGATGCGTCCCTCCTCGCCGAGGATATCTATGAATGGGGGGTCGCCGCCGGCGCGCTGTCCGATTTCGAGGACGGCGGCCCGAGTTACGAGGACGAGTTGCTCGCCACAGGCTATTACCGCCAGGGCCTCCGCCCGGAAATGACCGGCGAGGCGCACCTCCAGGCGGGCCGTGATGCGGCAATGGCCGGCGCGGGGGTCTTCACCGCGACGCCCATCGGCTTCTTCGGCGTGGAAGCGGCTTTCAGCTATCACCGCGACTTCGGCGCAGGCGGCGCACTCGACATCGACTGGGAGGCGCTGAGCTTGGTGGACAGCGGCGCCAGCCTGCGCCTCTCCGCCGATCTGCGCAGCGCCAACTTCGCCGGCCCCGGCCAAGACGACCCGCTGGAGGACTACTGGCTCAGCCTGGTGGCCAGCTATTCGCGCGAATTGCCGTTTGGCGTCCACGGGCACCTGTCGGGCCGCTACGCCTTCGCCGCCGACCGCGGAGGGACCGAGGACGCCTTTAGCGCGCGGCTGGGGCTGTCGAAAACGCTGGGACACGACCTCGGCCTCGGTCTGTCGCTGGAATACAGTTCGGACGCGCTTGAACCCGCCCTGCCCGACGAGGACGCCGCCAGCGGCGATGGCGAACTGCGCGCCGCCCTTCGCCTGTGGTGGCGGCCCGAGCGCGGCACAAATGTCCGCGCGCGCTATGAGACCGGCGACGCCGCCGCTCGCGTCAGCGCCTCGCGGAGCGTCCAGCGCGGCACTGGCTCCTGGACCGCAAGCATCGAGGCCCTCCACGACGCCCCGGCCGATGACCTCGCGGCCGACGCCGCGCTCGCCTACACGGGCAACCGCGCGTTGGTGAACCTTGAACACACCGCGAGCCTTTACGCCGCGGACGACGCCGCCTTGCCCACGCTCACCGATCAGCGCACCTCGCTGCGCGTCGGCACGGCGATCGCCTTTGCCGATGGGCATGTCGCGCTCGGACGGCCCATCGCGGGCGGCTTCGCGATCATCGCGCCGCATGACAGCCTTGGCGAACGCCGGATCCTTTTGGGCGATCACGCCGACCCGAGCGGCTACACCGATATCCTTGGCCCGGCGCTGGTCCCCGACCTGCCGGCCTATATGCGTCGCACTCTGCGCTACGACGTCGACGCGTTGCCCGTCGGTTACGATCTGGGCGACCGCGAATTCACCCTTCAGCCATCCTACAAGGCTGGCTATGCGCTCACTGTCGGCTCGGCGCATTCGGTGACGGCATTCGGGACGCTAGTGGATCGCAAGGGCGAACCCGTGGGGCTGGTTACCGGCACAGCCCGCCCGCAGAACGGCAGTGCGCCGCCCGTGACCCTCTTCACGAACGGCGCGGGGCGTTTCGCGGCGCAGGGCCTCGCGCCGGGCCGCTGGATAATCGAGATGGCCACCGAGCCGGTGGAGCGGTTCGAGCTTGAGATCCCGGAAGGCGCGGTTGGCCTCCATCGCGCTGGCGAGTTAATGCCATTACCGGCGGCTGAGGAGGCGTCATGAAGCCGGTTCTTGGGGCACTTTACGCATTCGTCGCGGTCCTGATTCCCAGCACGGCCATTGCCGAAGGCGCCTGCGAGGACGTGGCGATCAGCGGAACGCCGCGGCTGAGCATCGCGGATGCCTACAGTCCGTTTGCCGCGGCGGACCTTACCACGCTCACCAACGTAACGATCCAGAATGCGGGCGATGATGCCTGCGCGTTGGCTGTTGTCTTCGCCGCCGCGGACAACGGGCGGATGCGAAATGCGGGCGAGACCCTGAGCTACACGCTGGAGACCTCCGACAGGGCGCCCCTTCTCAACGCGCCGGGCATCGCCGATCCCGAGGCCGGTCACCACATCGATCTGACGCTCCCCGGCGGCCAGGCCGCAAGGCTGAGCGTCCGGGCGCGGGCGCCGGCGCAGCAAATGGTGCCGCCGGGCGGCTATGCCGACAACACGGCGGTCATCCGGCTGTATCACATGCCAGCGGACGGCTTTCCCACGCTGTTGACTGAACGCCCCTTCCCTGTTTCCGCCGAGGTGGCCGCGGTCTGCCGCCTGTCGCCGCCGCAACCCGCCACGCTCGACTTCACGAGCGACATTGGACCGGATGCCCGGCCACGCGGCACGCCGCGCAGCGCCCGCATGCCCGAAGCGGCCTGCAATACCGGGGCGCGCCTCAAGCTATCCGGCCGGGCCTTGGCGCGCGACGGCGAAGTGCCGGCCGCTTTCGACGACATGATTGATTTCAAAGCCCGCGCCAGGTTTCGCTCGGTTGCAGCCACCCTCGTGACACGGGGCGGGGAGGAAGTCGCCGCGCAGTCGGCGCGGGCCGGCACGAACGGGACCGCCGAACCCGTCGAGCTGGACGTCCAGCTACGCCCTGGCCGACCGCTGGCAGCCGGCCGCTATCAGAGCGTGCTCACCATTGCGCTGGAGCCTTCGCCCTGAGCTAAAGCTGCCGCGGCGCGAGCTGATCCACCAGCATCATGTGCGGCACCGTCAGCGCGGCAAGCGACACGAACAGCGCAGCCAACACCGCCTGTCCCAGAGCGAGATGGGGCCAGAGCAACGCCCCGGCTACGACGCCGATGATCGCGATCGGGGCGTAAGGCAGCGACAAGCGCGCCAGCGCCGGGAGCGAGCGCGGCTTGAGTTCGGCCTGCACAGCGAAGACATGCCGGAGGCTGTGCAGCCCGCACCAATACACCACGAAGAACACCAGCGGCGCCGCGAACACGGCGAGCAGCAGCACCGCCGCCATTTCCAGCGCCGCGAGCGGGCGCGACCAGGCGGTCACCAGCACGATGAGCGCCGCAGCCTGCAGCAGCGGAATTGCAGCGGCGGCCATCACCTCGGCCGTGGTCACCGCGACATCTTGGGGCACCAGCCACGCGAAAATTTCGATCACCGGCTCGCGATGCAACAGCGCCGGAGCGGTGATGAGCGCCAAGCCGATAACCACGCGCGGTAACAGTGCAACGTCCCGCCGCCAATCCCCGGCGAAATGCGCGCCGGACATGGCAATGAACACCGGCAGCGCAAGTTGCGGGAGCAGAAACCAGATCGCGGCGAATGCGGCAGCCAGCCCGATGTAAAGCACGAGAAACGCGGTGAGCGCGCGCGGCGTGCCAATGTCCCAGCGCCGATGGGCCAGCGCCACGTCGAACGCGCCATGCGGCACGCCGAGCAGCAACATGGCCGCGCCTGCGATCAGCGGAAAATCCATTAGCGAAAGATCAGCGCCGAAGGCTGACGGCAGCGCGATTGCCAGCGCCAGCGCGATGAAGCCAGCGCGGTGCGCCTGGCGCGGCGTCACATCCGAAAAACTTGGCGCAATACCATTCAAGCGAGGAGCGGGCAGGTCCAACATGTCTGGCCTCTCGAGAAAACCGCCCGCAAGGGCGGAGAAGCGCGGGCCGGGGCGACCCCAGTCCGCGCTCCTTGCGTTCGCCGTTTACTGTGCCGGAACTGCCGCGGCCTGCCGGCCAGGCGCCGTTTCCAGCTGGGACTTGCGCACGGCGATCATGTAGATCACCACGCCGAACACGGCCTTCGCCACGATGTCCGCGACGGTGTAGCCGACCTGCACAGCCGTTTGGGCGACGTCGCCTGTCAGACCGATCATCGGGAAGATGAACACGATCGGGTAGAAGGACCACGACACCAGCGTCAGCCAGCGCGCCGTATCCACGAGGCCCCGGACATTGTCAGGCTGCGAGGCAATCGACTTGCTCAGGCCCACAAACAGCTCGTAGACGATCCAGAGGAACGGGATCATCGCAAGGGCCCACCACAGCCAGCGGGTGGCCGGGTCCGCCGAAACCTCGCCCGGATAGCCGAGGACGACCATCACCGCCGCAAGTAGGCCGAGGCGCGTCGCCTTTGACCAGGTCTCCGACGAGGACAGCTTCATCACCAGGATCAGCTCGACCATCAGCAACGGCACGGTCAGCAGCCAGTCGACATAGCGATACGCGTCGTTGAACGGCTCGCCCGAGGCTT
>CAYYSM010000129.1:0-6888 GCA_964474225.1 uncultured Hyphomicrobiaceae bacterium | reverse complement strand
CACTTCGTAGCGAGCGACGCGCCGGAAGCCCAGGCCGCCTATGAGCGGCTCACACAACGTTACGGCCAGGTGGAACCCGAAGCGGCAGAGATCATCGTGGCGCTTGGCGGCGACGGGCTGATGTTGCAGACGCTGCACCAGTATATGAGCCACAGCATCCCGATCTACGGCATGAACCGCGGCTCCATCGGCTTCCTGATGAACGAGTATCACGAGGATGACCTGCTGGAGCGCCTTGAACAGGCCGAGATGAGCGTCATCCATCCGCTGCGCATGAAGGTGCGCGACCGCGAAGGCGTCACTCATGAGGCGCTTGCGATCAACGAGGTGTCGATCTTCCGGCTGACCTATCAGGCGGCGAAGCTTCGCATCCTCGTGGACGGCCAGTTGCGCATGGACGAGATGGTCTGCGATGGCGTCCTGTTGGCGACGCCCGCCGGCAGCACCGCCTACAATCTCTCGGTCTACGGGCCGATCCTGCCGATCAACGCGCCGCTGCTGGCGCTGACGCCGATCAGCCCGTTCCGCCCGCGGCGGTGGCGCGGCGCGCTGCTGTCGAACGAGGCGCAAGTGCGGATCGAGGTGCTGGAGCCGGAAAAGCGCCCGGTCGCCGCCGTCGCGGACCACACCGAATTCCGCCATGCGCTGCGCATCGATGTGCACGAGGCCCGGTCCATCGGGCTCAGGCTGATGTTCGACCCCGGCCACGCGCTGGACGAACGCATCCTCGCCGAGCAGTTCCGCTATTAGCGCATTCCGAAAAGTGGGAACCGGTTTTCGGGCAAAATGCGCGTCACACAAAGCGCGAACTGGAAATGCCTGTCCCTGCCTTCGAGCCGGAATGATCCGGTATCACTGAGCAGTGCTGTCGTAATAGCTGACGATCGCGCTGAGGTCCGGCCGGTCGCGCTCCTGCGGCGGCTCCTCCGCCGTGCCGATATGGATGAAGCCGGCGATCCGCTCCTTCGTCGTCAGGCCGATCGCGTGGCGCGCGCTCTCATCATAGGCGTACCATTCCGTCAGCCAGTGCGCGGCGAAGCCGAGCGCGTGGGCGGCGTGGACCAGATTCATGCAGGCCGCGCCCGCTGACAGGACCTGCTCCCACTCGGGCGCCCCTGGGTGATAGACGGTGTGCGACACGACAGCAATGGTGACGGGCGAGCGCATGAAGCGGTTGCGCTCAATGTCAAGCCGCATGTCGGAGGCTTCCGGCTCCTTCTCCGCCGTGATATGCGCCAGCCGTTCGCCGAGCGCCTTACGTTCATCGCCCCCGATGACGATGAAGCGCCAGGGCACGAGCTTCTTGTGGTCGGGCACCCGCGCGGCGATCCGCAGGATGGTTTCGAGCTGCTGCTGATCCGGGCCTGGCGCGATAAGCTTGTCGGCCTTCACCGAGCGGCGGCTTTCGAGATACTCAATCACGGGGTTTGTCATGCAATGCTCCCATTTGTCCGCTGAACTCGCGCCCATGCGCGGAGAGGGCTGGACATGATGCGAAATCGGGGGAATGTTTGCGCTATGAAAGGGCTTTTCATCAAGTTTTTTACCGTCGTAACCGCGCTCTTCGCTCTGGCGGCCACCGGGCTGGGCGTCGGCGGGGCCTTGGCGCAAAATCGCGCAGTTATCCTCGACATGACCAATAGCATGTGGGCGCCCATCGAGGGCGGACGGAAGTATGAGGTCGCGCGCGACGCGGTGGCGAGCGCGGCCCAGAGCCTGACGCCGCAGTCGCGGTTCGGTCTTTACGTGATCGGCAACCAGCCGGGCGCGGACTGCGAGGCCATCACCGCGGCAGTGCCGTACGCGCCGCTGGATCGCGGGGCGCTGGCGGACGCCCTGGACGATGCGATCCCGGATCGCGGTCGGATGCCATTATTTCCGGCGCTGGAGCGCGCAGTTCAGGATATTCAGGCGAATGGCGGCGAGGGCCGCATCCTCATCATCGGCGACGGCGCTGGCACCTGTATCCCGGATACCTGCGCTGCCGCGCGCGGGCTGGGCGAGCGCGCCGGCGGGCTGCGCATCGACGCGGTTTCGCTGAATGCGGATGCGGACGAGCGCCGCGGCCTGCAATGCATTACCGACGCGACGGGCGGCGCTTACGAGGATGCCGGGAGCCGCGATGAGGTCGTCGCCTTCGTCCGGGCCGCCCTCGCGGGCGATGCGACGCCCGACGCAACCCCGGCGCGCGCGCAAACGGCCTCGCAGGAGGACACGCCGCCGCTTCCGGCCATCAATCCGTTCCGGCCCGGCCAGTCGCCGGTGGTCACGCTGCGCGCGGTGCTGTCCGAAGGCCAAGAGCCGATCGAGCGCGGGCTGGCCTGGCGCGTGCTGGAGGCGGCGGGCGCGGACGGCGCCGAGGTCTGGCGCGGCGCGGACCCGCAGCCCGAACTGAACCTTCCGCCGGGTGCCTACCGCGTCGAGGTGGACTACGGCACGGTGAGCGCCAGCCGCGAAATCGAGGTGCAGCAGCGCCGCGCCCAGCTCATCACGGTCGATCTCAACGCGGGCATTCTCAACCTGTCGGGCGCGGCGCGCGCGGGCGGCCAGCCGGTGGGCGACCTGTTCTATTACGTGCATGAACTGGACCAGGGGAGCGGGCCGGGCAAGCTCGTTGCGCGCTCCAGCCAGCCGCAGCCCAGCTTCTACCTGCCCGCCGGAGCGTATCGCGTCGTGGCCCGGCACGGGCTGGCCGAGGCAACCGATACGGTGGATCTGGAGGCCGGCGCGATCCTCGGGCGCAATCTCGCGCTGAATGCCGGGACGCTGCGCGTGCAGGCAAGCATAGCGGAGGGCGAGGCGACGCCGCGCGGCACGATGTTTTTCGTGCATGAGCGCGACGGCGATGGCTGGCGAGAGGTGGCGCGCTCCGCCCAGCGGGAGCCATCCTTCACCCTCCCCGAAGGCGAATACCGCATCGAGGCCCGGCTGGACGCGGCGCGGGCGCGCGCAACGGCGGAGATCGGCGCGGGCGAGGAAAAGGTCGCCTCCCTGAGCCTGCCGGCCGGGCGGCTGGCGATCGAAACACAGCTGGAAGGCCAGTCAGGCCCGGTTGAGGCGGACGTGGTCTACCGCATGTTCCGGCTGGACGGCGGGAACGCTGAACTGGTCCACACATCGGCGCGCGCACAATACGAAGGCTTCTTCCCGGCGGGGCGCTATCGCGTGGTCAGCGCCTATGGCGTCGGAAATGCCGTGGAGACGCAGGAAGTTACGGTCGAACCGGGCGAAACCCGCAGCCTCACTTTCACGCACGATGCCGGACGCGCGCAGCTTGGGCTGGTCAAGGTCAAGGGCGGGCTGACGCTTGGGCGTGTAAGCTGGTCGATCCGCGACAGCGAAGGCGCGGAAATCTACGCCTCGACCGAATCGGTGCCCGAGCCGTATCTGCGCGCCGGCCAATATGTTGCCATCGCGGAGCGGCAAGGACAGACCGTGCGGCAGGCCTTTACCGTGTCGCCGAACCAGACGACCGTGGTGGAAATCGTCGCGGAATAGCCAGATGAGACGGCAGATGACAAAGCCCATGTTGGCACGCGCGCTTGCGCTCATCGCAGCCGCCCTGCTCGCCACGCCCGCTCAGGCGCAGAGCGGTAAGGCCATGCTGATCGTCGATTCCTCGCGCAGCATGTGGGGCCAGATAGACGGCGTGAACAAGGTCGTCCATGCGCGCGAAGCGCTCTCCCGGTTTTTCGAGCGGCAGGAGGGCGCGTTCCGGCTCGGCCTCATGGCCTATGGCCATCAGGAGGACGCAAGCTGCGAGGACTTCGCAGTCCTCCAGGAGGTCGGCGACATCGACTCGGCCGTCTACGCCGGGGCAGTCAACAACATATCGCCGAAAGGCTCCACGCCGATCACCGCCGCGCTCGATGCCGCCGCAGAGGAAATGGCCCGGGAAACCGGCCGCAAGCATATCGTGCTGCTGAGCGATGGGTTGGACAACTGCAAGGGCGACCCCTGCGCGCGCGCCAACCAACTGGCGCAGTCCGTCCCGCAGATGACGCTTCACGCTATCGCCTTCGACAAGGCGGGCAAGGCCGAGGAACTGCAGCAGCTCGCCTGCATCGCCGAGCCATCCGGCGGCGTGTTCAGGTTCGCCAGCAACCGCGATGAGCTGGATGACGCTCTGGCCGATGTCGCTTCCCGCATAACCGCGCCGGCGCCTGTCACTTCGGCGCTCCCGAAGGATGTCGACCCCGATGCGCCGGTCCCGATCAAGCTGACGGCCTTCCTCTCCGGCAGCGAAGACCGCATTACCCGCGAAGTTGTCTGGCGGGTGTTCTCCGGCCGCGCGGGTGATGACGGGCGCTACAAGCTGCTGCACGAGTTGACGGAGGCGCAGCCGACGCTGGAGCTGGCGCCCGGCAGCTACTTCGTCAACGTCACATGGGGGCTGGCGCACGCGACCAAGCGGCTGCAAGTCACGCCGGGGCAGCCCGCACATGAGCAGGTGATCCTCAAGGCCGGGGCTATCCGGCTGAACGCGCGGCAAGCGAGCGGCGCGCCGATTGATATGGATGACGCCCAGTTCCACATCTACTCCGATCGCACCGACCAGTTTGGCAACCGCGAGCGGGTCATCGCCAACGCGGAGTCTGGCCCGGCTATCCGCCTCAACACCGGCACCTACTACGTGGTCAGCCGCTATGGCGACAGCAACGCGATCGTCGAGGCGCAGGTGGAGGTGAAGCCCGGCAAGCTGAGCGAGGCCATCCTGATCCACGATGCGTCCAAGGTCACGTTCCGGCTGGCGCAGCGGCGCGGCGGCGAAGCGATCGCGGACACCCGCTGGACGATCAAGACCGCGGAAGGGCAGGTCGTCGAGCGCAGCGCCGGAGCATTCCCGACGCATATCCTGACCTCGGGCCGGTACCGCGTCGAGGCGCAGCACGGCGGGCGGCTGTATGTGCGCGAATTTGAGCTGGCCGGTGGCGGCGCGCAGCAGGTCGAAGTGCTGATGCGGTAGAGCCGCATCGGTTCCGATTGAACCGGAGCTTGGCTCCCTCTTGCCGATTTGACGGGCGATTACGACGAAAACCGGCTCCCGCTTTCCGGATCGCCCATTACCGCTGATAGTCGCCGCGCACGAACCGCAGATTGGCGTTTGTCAGATCGGCATCACGCAAGTCCGCGCCGCTCAGATTGGCGCTTTGCAATTGCGCTTGCGTCAGGTCTGCACCCCGCAGCGACGTCAGCACCAGTTGCGCGTTCTCCAGCCGCGTCACGCGCAGGCTCGCTTCGCTGAGATCGGCGCCTGTGAGGTCGGCGCGGTTCAGGTTCGACCGGTCGAACGTCGCGTAGCGGAAATCCCTGCCCCGCAAACGCAGACTGACGCCGTCTTCTGGCGCACCCGCCGCGCGCACAACATCGGTATCGGTGACGACCAGATTTCGCGCAAACCAGCTCTCGGTGCTGCCCGTGACGACGCGGACACGGCCCTCAAACAGATAGGCCGTGGGCAGGAAAGCAAACCGGTCGGCCTCGCTGGCCGTTGTGCCGTACGGAACCGGCGTGCGGTACCGCTCAATCGACGCCATTGCGCGATCAATGCCCTCGCCCGGGATTGTCGCCACGGCGAAAGAAAAGAACATCGCTGCCACCCAGATGACGATCATGGTCAAGAAACTGAGCGGACAGGAAATGATGCTGCGCCCGAGGCCGCTGATGTAGCTTGCGGACGGATACCGCAGAAAGATCCAGAAGATCGCGAAGACCAGGAAATCAATGAGAACGTAGGCGCGCTGCGCCGTCGTCACGTCGAGATCGTGGTAGGGAAGAAAAACGATCTGAAAATAGATCAGAAGCGCCAGAGGCAAGAGCCACAAGGTGAGCGCCGACATCGCGTGGAGGAATGCGGAAAACAACGGGCTGCGGCTTGGCCCCGCGATGGCTTGCACATAGAAATACGAATGAAGCTGAACGCGCAGCCGATGCGTACGTTGAAAGGCATGTCCTTCGTGGTGCGATATGCGCTCTTGAAACTCGCGGGCTTTCCGTGACAGCGAGACGTGCTGAAGCAGCAGGTTGAAATGCATCAGCAGGACGACAGCCGGCGCGAAGATGAAGAAGGCCCGCAAACTGATATCGACCTGAAGGAGAGGCAGCGTGACGGGGGTGTTCAGCAACAGGTCGATGTGCTTGATGCCCGCGAGAGTGATGAAAAAATACGCGAGAACAGCAACGAACACGACCCAGGCATTACGGGCGGGGCCGCTCGCCGCGTTGACATCGTCGAGCAGAGCGGCGTTCTTCGCGTCGATGTCGCTCATGACCTCGCGGGCAGAGGCGTGACTCATTTACGGGGCTCCAAGAAAGGGCGGAAAACGCGGCTGGCCTCGCTCGAAACGGGAATAGCCCTTGAGGACAGAAGCCGCAATAACGCTTTGCACCAGGAGACAGGCAATCTCGACGGCGGCCGCGATGGTTGGTGATGAAAACCGCACCAGAATGCGCGCCAGAGTTCAAGAGTAGGCGGATGACACTGCAAAAAACGCTGTCGGTGCGCGGCGCGCGCGAACATAACCTGCAAAACGTCTCGCTTGATCTGCCGCGCGAGCAGCTCATCGTGATGACGGGGCTGTCCGGCTCGGGCAAGTCGAGCCTCGCCTTCGATACGATCTACGCCGAGGGCCAACGCCGCTATGTCGAGAGCCTGTCGGCCTATGCGCGGCAGTTCCTGCAGATGATGCAGAAGCCGGATGTCGACAGCATCGAGGGGCTGTCGCCGGCGATCTCGATCGAGCAGAAGACGACGAGCCGCAACCCGCGGTCCACAGTCGGCACGGTCACCGAAATCTACGACTACATGCGCCTGCTGTTCGCGCGGGTGGGCACGCCATACTCGCCAGCGACCGGACTGCCGATCGAGAGCCAGACCGTCACGCAGAT
>CAYYSM010000128.1:0-6889 GCA_964474225.1 uncultured Hyphomicrobiaceae bacterium | reverse complement strand
CTCCTTGCCGAGTTCGATGACGTAGCGGTAGCGGTCCTCCCAGTCATCCATGAACTCGAAGTTGTCGATGATCTCGTCGATACTCATGCCGGCTCCGGTTCGCAGCGTTATCCTTCAGTTCCGATATAGGGATGCCGGGATGCGCGCGCGACCGGTCACGCGCTCTCCGCAGGAAGCAGCGGCGATCCAGCCGCCTTCGTTGCATCCGGCGCATAGTGCTGCAGGATAATGAGCTTTTGCCAAATCTTACGGCTCAACCCGGTTGTCAGATCCTCGATGCCATTCGCGGCGGCCACGATCTGCGAATCGCGCGAGTTCTGCGCATAAAGCGCGGCGATTTTCCCGGTCAGCGACAGCATCTCGGTGCAATAGTCGAGATACCGCGCCAGTTCGCCCGGGCTCAACTCACGCTCCGGCGATGACTTCGTCCGCGGCACCCCATGCAGCACACTGCTAGGGTCCTTGGTAAGCTGATGCATGTCAATGACATGCGTGATCGAGCGCAGCTGGTGCAGCGACTTGTAGGCGCGGTGTCGCTTCGCCCTCTCCTCCAGCCGGCCGAGGAACAGCAGTCCGACCGCGACGAGCACGACGATATTGAATGTCGCCTCCAGCCCCTGCACCACCGTGAAGGGCGCATACTCGCCTGGCGCGTCGCCTGTCAGGGGCGGCGGCTCCGCACCGCCAAAAATCCAGCCGCTAACGAGCACCAGCCCGGTTACCACGGCAATGAACCCGGCCGCCGAGATCAGACGCAGGCTCCAGTTGGGCCGGCCGATCAGCGCGGCGTCGCGCGCGCAGATGATGGCGAGATCTTCCAGCTCGCGGCAAACCTTGCCGAGATTGCGCGTCGGAAAGCGCTCATAGATCCGGTCGCCCAGCGTCTTGAGTGTCTGGATGACCTGTTCGGCATTCAGCCTGTCAAACGAACTTCGCCGCTCTTCCATGCCCCCTCAACCCCCGGCATCACGACGGAACGCACCCGCGCACGCTCTCCCACAGCCGCTCCCAGACCGGCGCCATGAGCGCCTCCGGCGGCTCGACGAACTCCATATAGAAAAGGTAAACGATGAATGCGCCGACCAGAAGCTCGAAGAAGGCTTCGGTGAATTTCAGTTCGCCAAGCTCGGCTAGCTCGCCGCCCTTTCGGTAATCCTTCTCGCGAGAGTGGAATACCATCCCGAGGCCGAAGATGAAGCCGATCGTCAGCAGCCCGATCTCCAGCAGGCTGAGCACGGTCATCGTCAGGCAGCCGATGAAATTCGTGATGAAGATTGCGAATGTGAGGCCGGCGGGGGTGATGTTGCCGAGCCGCGCGGACGGCACCAGCCAGCACAGCGCGCAGTAGCCGGCATAGAGCGCGACGATGAGAAAAAACAGCTTGCGAACGCCAAGCGTTACCGTGTTTTTCATCGCGCCCGCCCCGCGCAAGTTTCGGAGAATTGCGAAGACCTGAGCAGCTTGTATCAGGTGGTGGGATCAATGGGTAGCGTTCTGCGCCTGATGCTGGTCCTGGAGATCACATAGAGCGCGTTGTGGAACGCAGCTTCGTCCAACAGGGTGAAAAGATGGACGAGACGCTCGCGAATATCCGCTTCGGTCCATGCACCGCCGCGAAACAGGATCAGGCTGGGCTCGGGGCTCTGATAAAGCGAAAGCAACCGCGGATAATCGAGATCGGCTGTTACAACAATGCGGTCCTCCGCAACGGCGCGCTCCAGAATTTGCGCGTCCGCCGCATGCGACATTCCGATCTCGCTCGCATGAACAGCGTCATGGCCTTGCTCGACCAGCCACCGCGCAAGCTTGGGCGGTAGTGGCATGTCGAGCAGAAATCTCACTCGGCAAGCTCGATCGTGTCTTCGTCTGCGAGAAACGCCGCGTAGCGCAGCGCCGCATCAATGTCCGCCGCTTCGAGATACGGATAATCGGCAAGGATCTTCTCGCGCGTCTCGCCAGCCGCAAGCAGCCCGAGAATCCGCGCGACAGGAAACCGCAAGCCGCGGATGCATGGCTTACCGGCGCAAACGGCCGGGTCAACTGTGATGCGCTCGAACTTCATGGTGCGAATGTAACGATTTTCCGCGCGGACCGCCACTGATCAGGTGCGCAGCAGCTCGTTGATCGAGGTCTTGGCGCGGGTCCGCTCATCGACGCGCTTGACGATCACGGCGCAATAGAGCGACGGGCCGGGCGAGCCGTCGGGCAGCGGCTTGCCGGGCATGGTGCCAGGCACCACGACGGAGAACGGCGGCACCTCGCCCATATGCACTTCGCCGGTGGTGCGATCGACGATCTTGGTGGACGCGCCGAGATAGACGCCCATCGACAGCACCGAGCCTTCGCGCACAATCACGCCCTCGGCGACCTCCGCGCGCGCGCCGATGAAGCAGCCGTCCTCGATGATGACGGGGTTGGCTTGCAGCGGCTCCAGCACCCCGCCGATGCCCGCGCCGCCGGACAGATGCACGTTCTTGCCGATCTGCGCGCAGCTTCCGACCGTCGCCCAGGTGTCGACCATCGTGCCTTCATCGACATAGGCGCCAAGGTTCACGAAGCAGGGCATCAGCACGACATTTGGCGCGATATAGGCGGAATGGCGCACGGCGCAGTTCGGAACGGCACGGAAGCCGGCCTCGCGGAAGCGGGAATCGTCCCAGCCGGCGAATTTCGAGGGCACCTTGTCCCACCAGGTCGCGCCGCCAGGGCCGCCGGAGATTGTCGTCATGTCATTGAGCCGGAAGGAGAGCAGCACGGCCTTCTTCAGCCATTCGTTGACCTGCCAGCCCTCGGCGGTCGGCTCCGCGACTCGCGCCTCGCCGGAGTCGAGCATCTTGAGCGCGGCCTCCACCGCCTCGCGCACCTCGCCCTGCGTCTCGGTGCTGATCTCGTCGCGCTGCTCGAACGCCTGCTCGATGACCCCGCGAATCTCCGTCATGCGCTTGTCCCTCGGTCCAGTTCCTGTTCGCCGCCTGTTTCGCCGTCTGCGTCCGCCTTGTCAACGCTGTCGCGCAGGGCGACGACTGGCCCAAGCGCGGTCAGGAACCCGGCGAGGTCGTCAGTCAGATGATGCACGTGCGGCGGCAACGGTCGGTCGGGGCTGATGGTCCGCTGGGCTGGGTGATCGTGGTAAGAGGAATGGACAAGCACCGTGACCATGCCGAGCGCATGCGCGGTTTCCAGGTTGTGCGGCAGGTCCTCGAACATCGCCGAGCGATCCGGCGCGATGCCATGCGCGGCGCAGAAGCTGTCGAAGGCATGCCGCGTGGGCTTCGGGATGTAATCCGACGAGGCGATGTCGAAGATGTCGTCGAATACATGGAGCACGCCCAGCCGTTCCGCGACGCGCTCGGCATGGCGGCGCGAGCCATTGGTGAAAATGTAGCGCTTGCCCGGCAGCGCCTGAGCCGCTTCGGCCAGGTCCGGCGCGGGCTGGATCGGGCTGAGGTCGATGTCGTGGACGTAATCGAGAAAGTCGGTTGGTTTGACGCCGTGCTGCTTCATCAGCCCCGCGAGCGTCGTGCCGAAGGTGCGATAGTAATGCTTCTGGATGCGCCGGGCCTCATCCGGCACGACCTCCAGATAGCTGGCGATGAACTCGCCCATGCGCCGGTCAACCTGCAGGAACAGATTGCTCTCGGCCGGGTATAGCGTGTTGTCGAGGTCGAAAATCCAGGTATCGACCTTGCTAAAGGCCGCCAAGTCGCGCGCGTTGGATGTCATTCGCGGTCCGTGTTCTCCAGGTGTCCGGTTTCGGCTTTGAGCAGTGTGCCTGCGCCATGCGCGGTGAACAACTCCAGCAGCACCGCATGGGGCACCTTGCCGTTTATGATGACGACGCCTTCCACGCCCGCTTCCACCGCGGCCATGCAGGTCTCGATCTTCGGGATCATGCCGCCGGTGATCGTCCCGTCCGCGATCAGGTCGCGCGCCTGCCCGGTGGTCAGCGCGGGCACCAGCTCGCCTTTCGCATCCAGCACGCCCGGAACGTCGGTCAGCAGCAGCAGGCGTTTCGCCTTCATTGCCCCCGCAAGCGCGCCCGCAAAGGTATCCGCATTGATATTGTAGGTCAGGCCGTCCCGCGCCACCCCGAGCGGCGCGACCACCGGGATCAGGTCGCTTTCGGTGATGACATCGACGATATGCGGATTGACCGTCTCCGGCTCGCCGACGAAGCCGAGATCGACCAATCGCTCAATGTTGGATTCAGGATCGCGGACTTTCCGCTCCAGTTTGCGCGCCGTCATAAGGTTGGCGTCCTTGCCGGAGATGCCGCAGGCCTTGCCGCCGAAGCGATTGATCATCGCCACGATCTGTTTGTTGATCGACCCGGCCAGGACCATCTCGACGACGTTGACCGTCTCCTGATCAGTGATGCGCAGGCCGTGGGCGAACTGGGTCTCGATGTTGAGCCGCTTGAGCAGGGACTGGATCTG
Organism: uncultured Hyphomicrobiaceae bacterium; assembly: GCA_964474225.1. GTDB lineage: Bacteria > Pseudomonadota > Alphaproteobacteria > Rhizobiales > Rhodomicrobiaceae > Dichotomicrobium. The sequence continues at coordinate 2,453 of CAYYSM010000128.1, read as the reverse complement.
CGGCCCGCCGCCATGCACCACGATCGGCCGCACGCCCGACTGCTTGAGCATCACGATGTCGCGCGCGAAGGTTTCGCCCAGCGCCGGATCGCCCATGGCGTGACCGCCGTATTTCACCACGACGGTCTGCCGGTCGTAACGCTGCATGTAGGGCAGCGCCTCCGACAGCACCTTGGCCTGCAGGGCGGGCAGCATTCCCTCACTGGTCTCCGACATTCCTCGTACTCCTTGCCGTTCCCTTTCTGACTACCCTGCAAGGCGGCATGCGACAACCGCGCCGGGATTGCGCGCCCGAAAACCGCGCCGCGCCAATGGGCTGACATATTTCGGCTTCGGTCTTGGGGAATCGTGCGCATTATGCCACACACAAGCGTTCCGGTCGCTCAGGGGTAGAGCGCCGGCGGGAGAGGACAGTCTGCGTATGACCGAACGGGCAAAAGCCGTGAATGAGTTGCCGCATTCGGCCTATTTCGCCCACACCGTGCGGCGGGCTTACTCGATTGCGGCGCGGCGCGGCAGCGCCATTGTGGGGCTGGAGCACTTTCTGTACGCGCTGCTCGATGACCCCGAAGCGCTGGCTCTGATGGAGGGCTGCGACGCGGATATCGCATCGATCCGCGTTGAGCTGGGCAGCGCGATCGAGAGAAACACGCCGCGCGAACTCCTTGGCAGCGATGAGACTCCACAGGCCGGGAAAGGGCTGCGCCATGTGCTGCATGTGTCGCAGAAGGGCGCGCGCGAATCCGGCCGCTCGGAGGTGGACGGCGCGATCGCGCTCGCCGCGCTCGTCGGGCAGAGCGATGCGCCCGTCGCGCGCTTGTTGAACAAGCACGGCCTGAGCTTCGGCAAGGCGCTTGGCTGGATCGACGCGCAGAACGGGCGCGGGCCTTCAGCGGTCGCCGCGCAGGCCAGGCCGGCGCAACAGCCGCGCGCCCCGAAGCCGCAGCCAGCGCCGCCGCAGCAGACCGCGCCGCCGACGCCCCCGCCAGCCCCGGAGCGCGCCGTGCCGGCGAAGCGCGAAGCCCCGCCGAGGCCGCGCGGCGGCAACGGGCCGGAACCGACGCTGGAGGACATGCTCGCGACCATCCGCGATGTGATGGACGAGGACGAGGAAGCCCCGCCGCCGCCCCGCGAGAAACCCCGCCCGCCCGCGCGAAAACCGGCAGCGCCAGTGCCCGCCCCTTCCGAGGCCAGCCCGCCGACGGCGAAGCGCGCGCCCGCGCCGGCCCAGAGTCGGCAGCGCTCCAAGCCGAATGGCGCGGCCGGTTCGCAGCAAAAGCGCCGCCGCGCCGCAAAGGCCGGATCGGAGGCTCAGGCCCCGTCGATGCTCGGCAAGCTGGTTGAGCGTATCCCGCGCCGTATGCGTGAGGGCCAGCGCGAGCACGTCGAGGTGCGAATCGCCCGTGAGGCTACGGAGGAGCTGGTGAGCGGCGTCCAGGGGCGCGGCGCGACGCATGTGCATGGCGTGACGGTGACGCGCGCCATGAGCCTCTGTCTCCGCGCGCCGGACGGCGGCTTCATGATCGAGCCGCTGACGCCGGAGACGCAGTGGGTGTTCGACCGCCCGAGCTTCCTGGAGAGCGAGCCGTTCGGCAGGTGGGAATGGGTCGTTCTGCCGATGAAGCCCGGCAGCCGCAAGCTCCAGCTCGTGGCGGCGGCGCGCAGCGTCGACGACAACGGGATGATCGGCGACGTTGCAATGCCGGAGCAGGTGATCGAGGTGCGTGTGCGGATCAACTGGGCGCGCACCTTGCGCAAGGTGGCGCTATGGGCCGGGCTGGCGATCGCGGGCGGCGTCCTTGCCGAGGTCGGGAGCCGCTTCCTTCCGGGACTGCTGGGTTAGCCAGCCCACATCTGCCACGCGATCGCCGCAAGGGCCAACGCGCCGGCCCAAATGCCGAGCCGCCCCCATCGCCCGCGCTTGTCCGTCGCCGCGCTGAGCCGCGCGACTGTCTCGTCGTCCAGCCGCAAGCCGCCCTCGCTCATTTCCGCAAGGCTCTTGCCGACCCGGTTAGCCTGGTCGGAGAGCTGCGGGACGGCGGCGAGAAACTCCGCGAGGCTGACCGCGCCTTCGGCCGCATCGCGCAGGCGGGCGGATGCGCCCATTTCGGTTGTCATCCAGTCGCGCACGACCGGCTCCGCCGCGTCCCACATGTTCAGCCGCGGGTCGAGCGAGCGCGCGACGCCCTCGACCACGACCATCGTTTTTTGCAGCAGCAGCAGTTCGGGCCGCGTGCGCATGTCGAACATCTCGGTGACCTCGAAAAGCTGCCCGAGCACCCGGCCCATCGAGATTTCCTCCGCAGTCCGGTCCTTAAGCGGCTCGCCGATCGCGCGCAGCGCCTGAGCGAAGGTCGCCACGTCCTGGTGCGCCGGCACATAGCCCGCCTCGAAATGCACGCGCGCGCAACGCATGTAGCTGCGCGTCAGGAAGCCGTAGAGGATTTCCGCGA
>CAYYSM010000127.1:0-6950 GCA_964474225.1 uncultured Hyphomicrobiaceae bacterium | reverse complement strand
CGATGACGCTCGACATGGGCAACACCGACAAGCTCAACATGTTCGTGCAGGAAGGCCGGCGCATGGGCGTCGGGCTGGAGCCGCCGTCAGTGAACGAGTCGGGGGTCGAGTTCCTGCCGCAGGACGGCGCGATCCGCTATTCGCTGGCCGCGCTCCGGAATGTCGGGCGGTCAGTCGTTGAGCACATCGTCGCCGAGCGCGAGAGCGGCGGACCCTTCCAGAGCCTTGCCGACTTCGCCGCGCGCATCAATCCGCGCATCGTCAACAAGCGCGCGCTGGAATCGCTGGCGGCGTCGGGCGCGTTCGATTGCCTGGAGCCGGACCGCGCGAAGGTCTGCGCGAATGTGGACGTCATCCTCGGCGCGGCGGGCCGGCTGGCAGGCGACCGGGCGGCTGGCCAGAGCGATCTGTTCGGCGCTGGCGAAGCGGAGCCGCCGAGCCTGGCGCTGCGCGCGGCCCCGCGCTGGGGCTTGATGGAGCGGCTGTCGCAGGAACTGGAGGCGGTCGGGTTTTTCCTGTCGGGCCACCCGCTCGACGATTACCGCGAGATGCTCAGCGCGTTGAACATCCCCGACTGGGCGAGTTTCGAGGCGAAGGCGCGCGCGCAGAACGGCGCAGGCGGCAAGGTGGCGGCAACGGTGCTCTACAAGCAGGAGCGCAAGTCGAAATCCGGCAATCGCTTCGCCTTCGCCGGCTTCTCCGATCCGACGGGCCAGTTCGAGGCGGTCGTGTTCTCCGACACGCTGGCGGCGGCGGGCGAGGCGCTGGAGCCGGGCGCCAATGTCGTCCTGACGGTGGAGTGCGATGTGGAGGGCGACAACGTCAAGACGCGGGTGGCGAGCGTCCAGACGCTTGACGACCTGATGGGCCGGAAGCAGTCCGGCGCGGCGATCTGCGTCGACTCGGACGTTGTGCTGGACGAGCTGGTCAAGCGGCTGTCGCCGGGCGGGTCGGGGCGGCTGAGCCTTGCGCTGCGGCTCGATGAGCTTGGGCGGGAGGTGCGCTTCGAGCTGGGCGAGGGGTATGACCTGTCGCCGCGGTCCTTGAGCGCGCTCAAGACGCTGCCGGGCGTGCGCGAGGTCCGGCCGATCTAAGAGCCAGCCCGGCCCTACGGTGCATTGGCTGCGTCGGCGCCAGCTTCATGGGCCCTCAGCAGTTCGCGCACCAGCGGGTTCGGGAAGCGCCGCGCGAGCGTCACCGCGTAGAAGGTTTCGATCACGCCAGGAAGCTGGTTTGCCTCGACCAGCCGGCCATTCGCCAGCTCATCCTTCACCACGATTGGCGGCACCACCGCCAGCCCGATGCCCTCGCGCGCCATCAGCCGCATCATCGCCATGTCGTCGACCTCCGCGGCGATCTGCGGGCGAACCTCCAGCCGGTCGGTGAGCGCATCGAAGCCAGTGCGCACACCGGTATCGAGCGAGGGCAGGATGATGGGGTGCTGCCTCAGCAGGTCGGGCAGGTCGCCGCCATTACCAACGCTCGCGGGCGTGCCGACCAGGCTTACGCGCTGCTCCGCGATGGCGTGCGAAATCCACGGCGTCACCGAATCGCGCGCCGGCGCCTGATTGACGAGCACGATGTCCAGCCGCAGGGCCTCCAGCGCCTGAAACAGATCGGCCAGCCCGCCGGAGCGCAGCACCAGCTCAACGTCGTTCCGCCCCAGGATCGGCCGCAGGAAGGAAATCTGGAAGTTCCGCGACAGCGTCGAGAGCGCGCCCACGCGCAGCACCTGCCGCGCCGCCGTGCCGCTTTCCTTAAGCGTGTCGAGCAACTCCTCGCCAGTGGCGAAGATCGAGTCGGCATGATCCAGCGCGATCCGCCCCGCCTCGGTGAGCACGAGCTGCTTGCCGCGCCGCTCGAACAGCTTGTGGCCCAGCTGGTCCTCCAGCTTGTGGATTTGCGTGGACAGCGCCGACTGCGACACGTTCAGCCGCTCCGCCGTGCGCGTGAGATTGCCTTCATGCGCGACGGCCCAGAAATAGCGCAGGTGGTTGTAGTTCAGAGTGGCCATGCATTCTATTTAAGCGAACGAACCGATCTTAACAATGAATTTTATAGAAGGAACGGCCGCTGCTATCTATCGCAGGAATTGAACTGCAAACTGGAGGATAGGGGATGGAGCTTTTCGCTGTGGCCGTCTTGGCCGCGCCGCTGGCCCTGCTGGCTGTCTGGCTCTATGCGCAGAGCGCTCCGGGCATGCGTCCGCGGGCTGTGCTGGATGCCGCGCGCCTGGCGTCGCTCGCCGCGCTGGTGATCGCTGTGGCGTCGGGCGGGTTCGTCGCGGTTTACGGGCCGGTGACGACGCCCACGATCGGGTCGGAGGGTCTCGGCCTGTCTTTGCGGCTTGATGCGCTGAGCGCGGTGATGTTCGCGTTGGTCGCCTTCGTTGGCGCGATCGTGATCGAATATAGCCGCAACTACATGGACGGCGACGCGCGCCAGGGCGGTTTTACCGGGAGGCTCTGCCTGACCCTGGGCTGCGTCTCATTGCTTGTCCTCTCCGGCAATCTCGTCATGCTGGTGCTGGCCTGGTTCAGCACGAGCATGGCGCTGCACAGCCTGCTGCTGTTTTACGCGGATCGGCCCAAGGCGATTATTGCAGGCCGCAAGAAGTTCATTACAGCCCGCCTGAGCGATGCGTGCCTGATCGGTGCGGCCATCATTCTTTACCAGGTGTTCGGCACCGGAGACATCGGCGCAATTCTCGCGACTGCCGCCCAGGTGGAGGCCGCCAACGGAACGCTGCTCGCAGCGACCTTGCTGCTGGCAGGCTCGGCACTGTTGAAATCGGCGCAGTTTCCGTTCCATAGCTGGCTTCCGGAGGTGATGGAGACGCCGACGCCGGTCTCTGCGCTTCTGCATGCGGGCATCATCAATGCGGGCGGCTTCTTGATCGTGCGCTTCGCCGACGTGATGCTGCTGTCGGCGGTCTCATTACATTTTCTGGCGATTGTCGGCGGCTTCACCGCGCTGTTCGGCGCGGTGGTCATGCTTACCCAGACCAGCATCAAGGTGTCGCTGGCATGGTCCACCGTCGCGCAGATGGGCTTCATGATGCTGCAATGCGGCCTGGGCGCCTTCGCGCTTGCGGTGCTGCACATCGTGGCGCACTCGCTCTACAAGGCGCACGCCTTCCTGTCGTCGGGCAGCATCATCGACATTGCGCGCGCGTCCTGGGTGCCGGACAAGACCCCGCCGCGCGCCTCGCATGTGCTGCTGGCGCCGGGGCTGGCGCTCGTGCTCTACGCCGGGTTGGGCGCCGCGATCGGCATAGCGGCTGACACGGCGCCGCAGATTTTCGCGCTCGGCGCGATCCTGATCATGGGTCTGACGCTGTTCATCGCGCAATCCGCGGCCGGCAAACTGAACGCCTATGTCATCGGACGCACGCTGGCGGCCGCCACCGGCGTCACCATCGCCTACTTCGTCCTGCAGCAGGGCGCGGCGTTGCTATTGGCCGGCGCGGTCCCGCCGCCGCCGATGCCTGATGCTGCGGCCTACGCGATCATGGCGCTGGCTGTTGTGTCCTTCGGCGTGGTCACAGTGCTGCAGATTATCGAGCCGTCGCAGGCGGCCCGGCCATTCTGGCGCAAGGCGCGCGTGCATATCGCGAACGGGCTGTATGTCGGCACCTCGTTTGACCGTTTCGTCGGCGCGTTTAACCGGCCGCAATCAAATCCGCAGGGAGGAACGCAATGACCGCATTGCCCGTTACGCAATCCACTGATCTCAGCGAGGCAGGCGCCATCAATGACGCGGCGATCCTCGCGGCGGCCGAGCGCGCCGGCAAGCGCATCGCTCCGGTCTGGCCGCTCAAGCACTTCGTCGCGGTCAACCCCTTCTGGGGGGTGGCAGACCACGACTTCGCCGAAGCCGCCGAGGTGGTGGCCCGTACCGCCGGCGCGCGGATGACGATGCCGCGCAGCTACTATCTCGCGGCGATCGAGGCCGGGCGGATCACGAGGGACGACATCGCCGAGGCGCTGGAGCGGGTGAAGGGCGCGGCGCTGCCGGCCGACCCGGATGCGGTGATCGCCGCGGCGCGGCAGGAGACCGCGCTGCCGCCCTGCCTGCCGACCGTGGCTGACATCGCGGCTGAGGTCTCGCGCAAGGACTGGCCGGGATTCATCACCGAGCGCGTCTCGCTCTGGGCGGCCGACCAGTTCGATGAGGGACAGGCATCCTGGCCGCCGGCCGGGCAGACACAGCCGCCTTACGTGCACTGGCGGGAGATGGCGATGGTGGACCGCACGCCGGAATTCGCCGGGATGGGGAACATCCGCTCCGCCGTCGCCAACTTGCCGGAGGAGGCGGATGCGCTGATCGTTACGGCGATGAGGCGGCTGGGGCTGGACGACGACAGCATGGAGCCGTACCTCCATCGCCTGCTGATGACGGTCGGCGGTTGGGCGGCCTATGCGCGCTACAAGCTGTGGGACGCCGAGCTTTACAATCGCGAGGACGAGACGCTGCGCCAGTTCCTCGCCGTGCGGCTGGCTTATGAGCTGATCCTGTTCGAGCGGTTCCAGTCGCACGCCGATTTCGCGGCGCGCTGGGCCGAAGCGTATCCCGTGGGGCCGGTCGAGGGTCAGGCGCTGGCCATCGACGCGGTATTGCAGACAGCCTATGACGTCGCCTGGCAGCGCGAACTGGTCGCCAAGCTCAATGGCGGCGCGCAGACCAGCTCGGACGCGCGCAAGCAGGTGCAGGCGGCGTTCTGCATCGATGTGCGTTCCGAGGTGTTCCGCCGGTCGCTGGAAAGCGTCGCGCCGGAGGTCGAGACCATCGGCTTCGCGGGCTTCTTCGGCTTCGCCATCGAATACATCCCGATCGGCAAATACGAGGGTGGCTCGCAGTGTCCGGTCCTGTTGACCCCGCAGTTCACGGTGCGCGAAACGGTGCGCGACGCCACGCCGGATGAAGAGATCGAGATCCTCGGGCTGCGGCGGCTGCGCCGGCGCGCCTCGAAGGCGTGGAAATCCTTCAAGCTGGCGGCGGTGTCGTCCTTCGCCTTCGTAGAGACGGTCGGCATCGGCTATCTCGTCAAGCTGGTGAGCGACGGGCTGCACCTCTCCCGCACCGTGACGCATCCGGCCTCCGACGGCCTGGACGCATCGGTCGAGAAGCGGCTGATGCCCGAGATCGAAACGCGCGCGATGGCGGACCGCGAGACGGGCTTCACGCCGGAGCAGCGGCTCGCCATGGCCGAGGGCGTCTTGAAGGCGATGTCGATGACCTCGGACTTCGCGCGGATCGTGCTGCTGGCCGGTCACGGCGCGACAGTGGTGAACAACCCGCATGCCAGCGGCCTGGACTGCGGCGCGTGCGGCGGCCACACTGGCGAGGCGAATGCGCGGGTCGCCGCGGCCATCCTGAATGACCCCGACGTGCGCAAGGGCCTGGTCGAGCGCGGCATCCACGTTCCGGAGGACACCATCTTCATCGGCGGGCTGCATGACACGACCACGGACGAGGTCGAGCTGTTCGATCTGGAGACGGTGCCGGAAAGCCACGCCGACGATCTCGCCCGGCTGAAGGACTGGCTCGATCGCGCGGGGCATCTGGCGCGTGCGGAGCGTTCCGCGCTGCTCAACATCGACAGCGGCCGCGAGATCGACGCGCAGGTCATCGGCCGCAGCCAGGACTGGGCGCAGGTCCGGCCCGAATGGGGGCTGGCCGGTTGCGCCGCCTTCATCGCCGCGCCGCGCAGCCGCACCGCCGGCCGCGATCTCGACGGGCGCAGCTTCCTGCACAACTACGACTGGCGGCAGGACGAAGGCTTCGGCACGCTGGAACTGATCATGACAGCGCCGATGGTCGTTGCGAGCTGGATCAGCCTGCAGTACTACGGCTCCACGGTAGACAACCGCGTGTTCGGCTGCGGCAACAAGGTGCTGCACAACGTGGTCGGAACGCTCGGCGTGCTGGAAGGCAATGGCGGCGACCTGCGCACCGGGCTGCCCTGGCAGTCGATCCATGACGGCGAGCGGCTGATTCACGAGCCGCTGCGGCTGTCGGTCGTGATCGAAGCGCCGCGCGAGGCTATGAATGCGATCATCGAGAAGCACGAGGTGGTCCGCAACCTCGTCGACAATGACTGGCTCTACCTGTTCGCCATCGACGACAGCGGCAAGATCGCCTGGCGCTATGCCGGCGGCGGCGAATGGGGAGCAGTCGCGCGGGAGCAAGTCGCGGATGCGGCTTGAGCCTGAGGCGCAGGCGCATCCCCACCCCTACGCGGGCGCGCAGGCCGCGCTCGCCACGATGCACCGTAAAGAGAGGGCCATCGCGCCCGCTCTCGCCGAGCGGATCGGGCTTCAGGTCATCGCGCCCCGGGGCCTGAATACCGATCGGCTCGGCACCTTCACCGGCGAGACGCCGCGCGTCGGCACCATCGAGGAGGCGGCGATCGCCAAGGCCCGGCTCGGCATGGACGCCGCCGGGCTTTCGCTCGGCCTGGCGAGCGAGGGCGCTTACGGCCCGCATCCGCAAATCCCGTTCATCTCCGCCGGGGTCGAGCTAATCGTGCTGGTAGACGACGCGCGGGGATTGATCGTCAAGGAGCACATCATCGAGGACGCGCCGCATTACCATCATGCGGTGGTGGGCGAAGGCGATGATCTGGCGGATTTTCTCACGCGCGTCGAATTCCCCGAGCACGGCGTGATCGTGCGGCCCAACGCGGGCGCGCCAGAGCGCGATCCGAAAAGTGGGAACCGGTTTTCGGAAAAAATCGCGCGTGGAATAAAGAATCTAGAGCCGTACTCCGGTTCAATCAGAACGGAGTCGGCTCTAGAGGCGGCGACGATCCGCAAGGGGATCCAGGCGCATGAGGCGCTAACCGAGGCGGTGCGCGCGGCCTGCGAGGCGTCGGCGGACGGGCAGGCTTTCATCCAGACCGACATGCGCGCGCATGTGAACCCGCGCCGGATGGCCACGCTCACCCG
>CAYYSM010000126.1:0-6960 GCA_964474225.1 uncultured Hyphomicrobiaceae bacterium | reverse complement strand
GGAGTCGGTCGTGGCTCTGGAGAGCGATCCCGAACTCGCTAGCGCGGCGGCGGAAAACCTCACGAGCCTCGGCATCGACAACGCCGCGGTGGTGCAGGGGCCGCTCAATGAGGGCTATCCGGGCGAGGCGCCGTTCGACATCATCCTCATCAACGGCGCGGTGGACGAGGTGCCGCAGACCTTGCTCGACCAACTCGCGGAGGGGGGGCGGCTGGCCACCTATGTGCGCGAGCCGACCGCCGCCATCGACGACACCTTCGGTTATGCCTACACCTATGAAAAGTCGGAAGGCTGGGTGAGCGGCCAGCCCGAATTCTCCGGCGGCGCGCCGCTTCTGCCCGGCTTCGCGCGCCGGCAAGGCTTCTCGTTCTAGCGGTCCGGTTGAACCGCGGCGGCTTCTGCGCGTATCTTCAGGGTTAAGGCAAGCCCTGGAGTGTTCATCATGCGTGTTTTCACCGCCCTCGCACTGCTCGCAATGCTTTTCGCCGCGCCGGCCCAGGCGCTCGACGTTCAGCGGCCCGACCCCGCGCTGAGCGCCAAGGAGGTCGTCGCGATCCAGCTTCAAGCGCTGAAAAACAATGACGATCCACGCAAAGACGCCGGCATCAAGCAGACCTACGCGCTCGCGCACCCGCAGAACAAGGTGATGACCGGCCCGCTGCCGAAGTTCACGCAGATGCTGAAGGGGCCGCTCTACAAGGTGATGCTGAACCACCAGGCGCACACGATCGAGGAAGTCGCGCAGGGCGACAGCCGCGCCGTGTTCGGTGTCACGGTCGTTGGCGGCGCCGGGGAGGTCTACAAGTTCCGCTGGACGGTGCGGAAGATCGAAGCGGGCGATTATGCCGGCGCCTGGGCTACGGCTGGGGTCTCCCCGCCCGAGACGATCGACGACAGCATCTAGGCATTTTCAGCCCGGCCCCGCTGGTCTAGGCTCAACATGAAGCGGGTCCGCTACGGGCCTGCCCAGCGACAAGCCGGGCCAACGTGCTGGAATCTCAGAGCGCATACCGTATCGCGGTCATGTCGCTCGTCGGCCTTACGGTCGGCGCGGCGGCATCGCTCGCCTCGCTTGCGTTCATCGATGCGCTGTTCTGGCTGAACAACGCGCTGCTGATTTCGGCCTATTCGCGCATCCAGTACGAGGCGCAGCCGGCGCTGCTGATGGCCGCGACGATCCTCGTGCCCACTGTCGGCGGGCTGATCGTCGGGCAGATCGTAACCCGCTGGGTCGCCGAGCGCCGCGGCCTTGGCCCGCCGGACGCCATTCTCGCGGTGCAGACGCGCGAGGCCCCGCCGAGCTTCAAGAGCGGGATCGCCTCGACGCTGGCCGCGCTTGTGTCGCTTGGCTGCGGCGCGTCGGTTGGGCAATACGGCCCGCTTGTCTATCTCGGCACGCTGATCGGCGGGCTGGCGCAGCGGCTCAATCTGACGGTGCGGGATCTGCAAAGCGTGGCGATCGCGTGCGGCGTGGCGGCGGCGATCTCGACGGCCTTCAACGCGCCGATCGCCGGGCTGGTCTTCGCACACGAGGTCATCCTGCGGCATTATTCGCTGCGCGCCTTCGCGCCCGTCACGGTGGCGGCGGCGACGGGTTACGTCATTGCCAACGTGATCCTGCAGCGCCCGCCGCTGTTCCTTGTCGAGTTCGCGGGTGTCGAGCACGGGCACGAGTTCGTGCTGTTCGCGGTTCAGGGCGTGCTCGCCGCCTATCTCGCCGCTGGGTTTATGGGGCTGATCGCTTTTGCCGGGCGCATGGCCCAGCGCTCCCGCCTGCCGGCCTCCGTACGGCCCGGCTTGGCCGGGCTGGTGCTGGGGCTGGTCGCGCTGCAGCTTCCCGAGGTGCTGGGCGTCGGCAAGGAGACGCTGCGCTTCGCCACCATCGAGGGCGCGTTTACGGTCGACGAGCTGGCGGTCCTGGTCGCGGCCAAGCTGGCGGTGACAGCGATGTGCGTCGGGTTCGGCTTCGTCGGCGGGGTATTCAGTCCGGCGCTGCTGATCGGCGTCATGGCCGGGGCGCTGTTCGGACTGGCGTGGCCACAGGTCTTGCCGCTGGCGCATTCGGGCATCGTGCCTTACGCGATCTGCGGGATGATGGCTGTGACCAGCCCGGTGATCGGCGCGCCGCTGACGACGATCCTCATCGTGTTCGAGCTGACCCGGAATTACGACCTGACCATAGCGGCGATGGTGGCGGTGGTGTTCTCCAATCTCGTTGCTTATCGGATTTTCGGGCGCTCGCTGTTCGACGTGCAGCTTGCCGCGCGCGGGTTCGACCTGTCGCTGGGCCGGGACAAGGCGATTCTCGGCGTGAAGTCCGTCGCCAACAACATCAGCCAGGATTACATCGCCATGCGCGCGGATGAGACCGTTGGCGCGCTTATTTCGCGGCTGAACGCCGTGGGCCGGTCGGAGGCTGTCGTGATCGGCGCGGACGGCGTGTTCAAGGGGCACATCCGCCTGCAGGATGTCGTGGATCAGCCGCCCGAAACGTTGCTGGGCGCGGTCGCGCGCAGGGACGAACTGGTGTTCCGCGAGACCACAACGCTGTGGGAGGCGATGGACCGCATCCGCGATTTCGTCGGCGAGGCAGTTCCGCTCGTTGATGCGCAGGGGCGCGTGATGGGCGTGGTACCCGAGGGCGCGGTGATTCAGGGCTATATGGAGGCGGTGCATGACCTGCGCCGGGAGGAAAATGCGGCGGCTTAGCGTCCTTTGCGTGATGTGGCTCGCGCTGAGCGCGGGACCGGCCGTCGCCGAGGAGCCACGAACGCTCACCGTACTGACATGGGGCGGCGCTTACGAGCAGAGCCAGCGCGCGGCGATCTTCGCGCCGTTCACCGAGGCGACCGGCATCGCGGTTGAGACGGTGCGCTACAATGGCGGCATCGAGGCGCTGCGCGCGCATCTTGCCGCGCCGGGTGCGCCGCAATGGGACGTGGTCGACATGATCCGCGCCGATGCCCGCGCCGCCTGCGCGGAAGGACTGCTGGAGCCTTTCGACCCCGACATCCTCGCAGCCGCGCCTGACGGTACCCCGCCGCAGGACGACTTCATTGACGGCGCATTCGGCGACTGCTCCATCGTTCAGCTCGTCTTTGCCACGGTCCTCGCCTATAACGACGACGCCTTCCCCGGCGAAAAGCCGCGCACCGTCGCCGACTTCTTCGACACCGAGCGCTTTCCCGGCAAGCGCGCGCTGCGCAAGGCGCCCGGCGGCATGCTGGAATGGGCGCTGCGCTCATACGGCGTGCCGCGCAGTCAGCTTTATGATCTGCTCAGCACCGAGCGCGGCTTGCGGCTGGCGTTCCGGCGGCTGGACAGCATCCGCGAGGATATCATCTGGTGGCGTGGCGGGGCCGAGCCGGTCGATCTGCTGACGAGCGGGCAAGCCGCGATGGCAACCGGCTTCAACGGGCGCTTCTTCAACGCGCAGGTGATCGAGGGTGAGCCGATCTCGATCATCTGGGATGGCGCGCTGCTGGAGTACAACAGTTGGGCGATCCTGAAGGGGACGCCGGACAAGGACATCGCCGAACAGTTCATCCGCTTCGCCACCGGGGCCGCGCGCCTGGGCGACATGGCCAACCGCATCTCCTACGGTCCGGCGCGGAAATCGGCACAGCGCCGCGTCGGGCTGCATGTCGAAACGGGTGTGCCGATGCGCGCGCATATGCCGACCACGGACCGGCACATGGCCACGGCAATCCGCAAGGATGACCGCTGGTACAGCCAGACCGAAGCCTTGCGCCAACGCCGGTTCGAGGCGTGGCTGGCGCGTGGCGAGCGACAAAGCGCCCGGGCCAACCGAGCGAATTCTGAAGGACTGCGAAATGACCGACATTCCTCTGCCCAGTGAACTGCAGCACGCCGGAAGCCGCATCACCATCCTGACGGGCGCGGGTCTTTCGGCGGAGTCCGGCTTGCACACCTTCCGCGATCGCGGCGGCATCTGGGAGCAATACGACCTGACCGAAGTGGCGACGCCGGAAGCCTTCGCACGCAACCCGGCCTTCGTGCTCGACTTCTACAACCAGCGCCGGCGCGCCAATGAGGATGTCAAGCCCAACCCCGCGCATCAGGCGCTTGCCCGGCTGGAGCGGGAGCACGTCGGGGAGGTCTGGGTGGTCACGCAGAATATCGACCCGCTGCACGAGATGGCCGGGACGCGCAACCTCATCCATATGCACGGCGAGATCACGAAGGCGCTGTGCGCCGAGTGCGACCACCGCGAGGCGTGGGGCATGGCGGACATCACACCGCAATCGACCTGCGCGGCCTGCGGCACCATCGGGCGGATGCGCCCGGACGTCGTCTGGTTCGGCGAGATGCCCTACCGGATGGAAGAGATTTTCGGGCTATTGGCCCAGACCGATCTGTTCGTGTCGATCGGCACGAGCGGCACGGTCTATCCGGCGGCCGGCTTTGTCGAGATCGCGCGGGAGGCGGGCGCCTGGACGCTGGAGCTGAACCTGGAGCCGTCGGAAGGCGCGTCACTCTTCCACCACGCGGTGCAGGGCAGGGCGACGCAGACGGTGCCGGCGCTTGTCGAGCAGATCGTGCGCGGAAAGGCTTGAGCGCCGTTGGCCTCGAGCCAGTCGGCTCGGACGGTCACGGGAACGCAGCCGTCGATGGCTACTGATCCTCAACTATTTGTTCAAATCCTCAATTTCGTGCGAATCAAACTCCCGGATATACGGCGAATTGTTCTTCTGTAAATTCGTTTGACCAGTCTTGAACCTCTACGAGATCACGGGCGAGTCTCAGGATAAGGTCGCGGCATTCGATCTGGTTTGACCAGGGATGTTCAAAGACCTGGTCAGGATAAAGCAGTCCAAGCAGATTGCCAGCAACGGCGCCTGTGCTGTCGCTATCGCCACTGTGCGTTACGGCGCGGCGCAAACCGTCTTCCAGATTCGAAGTTGCCAAGGCGCTGTAGAGCGCGATCGAAAGCGCTTCCTCAGCCACCCAGCCGCCGCCCAGAAGCTCGACCGTTTCCGGAGAACCGTCTTTAGTGGCGTCTAGCGCGGCCTGAATGGCGTCTGCCGTCTCGGAGCCGTTGTCGAGTTCACGATAGGCAGACAGGAGGCGAACCGCCGCCTGTTCCAGTTCTTCACCAAGGAAGACGCTGTTCAGCAGTTCTGCCCATGCAGCCGCGGCCAACTGGCCGGTTGGATGACCATGCGTCAGGGCGCTCGTGGCAATCGCGACCTGCCGGATGTCTGAAGAAGGCACGCCAAAGGCGACGGGCGCCACCTTCATGATTGTGCCGCACCCCTTGCTGTCATTGCTGGCTGGCTCGCCAAAATGCCGAGCGGCCCGTAGACTGGACAGACATGTGTTGCCCGGCGCCCGGCGGTGATGAAGCCGGGCGTCCTCCACGAGACCAACATGGTCCGCGTCGGTGACGGTTGCCTCAATTCCCTGCGTGCGCAGCCATCGCAGTAATGCGTGGTGGACAACACCTTCAACGGAGACGATCCCCTTCAGACGTCCCCGGATCCATGCCCTGATCAGTCCTTCAGCGGTAAACAGCGTCATTTGGGTGTCGTCGGTGATGGCCCCGACGATCCCGTGATGCGGCGGCAGTTCCCGCAAGCCGTTCGGAAATTGGTGTGCGATCCGGTCGAGCGGCCAGAACTCGATCTCCGCACCGAGACTGTCGCCCATTGCACCTGCCAACAGGCTCGCCTGTGCCAGAAAAGCTGGGTCTTGTGCCAATTTCAATGCCTCGCGGTTTCCTCAGTCGAAGTAGCCGCACGTACCGCAGGACGCCGCGAAAACACGAAAGAGCGAGAATACGAGCGATTCAAGCCTGTTGAGCGGCCCGGTTTTCGCCGAACAGGCGCTAACCGCGCCCGCCGCTTCCGCCTTCGTCCTGCCCTTTGCGCGCGGCTTCGGCGGCCGCTTCGCTTGCGCTCATATCGCTCACGCGGCGCTGCGGCGGCGTTGGCGCGGTCGTAATGCCAGATGGCGGGCCGTCACCCGGATGCGCGGGCCGGCGGCGGAACCACAGCGTGATCAGCGCGGTGAAAAAGCCGATGATCGCGGCGACGACGGCATAAATCGGCTCGAAGGTTCGCGCCTGCTCGATCAGCCAGTCCAGCGTGCGCACATCCACGTCGATCGTGGCGTCCAGCGTCTTGATGAGCACTGGCGGCTGCGTCTCGCCCTGTGGATTGACGATATGGGCGTAGAGTTCGAGTTCCAGCCGCTTGTCCTCGCCGCCGGTCTCCGGCGTGACGTACCACGACCATTCGACCGGCCGGCGCCAGGTGATCGTGCGCTCCTGCATCCCCGCCGGATCGACCTCGAAGTCGCGCCCGCGCAGCCGCGCCGACATGATGTTGGCGATCTTGGCGCGCTGCTGGATCACCTCGCCTTGCAGCCGATCGAACGCTTCGGACGTCTGCTCCGGCGAGCCTTCCTCGGTGAAGTCGGTGCGCAGCACCAGCGTGATCTCGGTGGCCTGGCCCTTGATCATCTGCTGCGGGTGGTTGTACTCCACCGGCCGGTCGCGCAGGCGCTCCAGCGCGGCGTCCACGTCGAAGCATTCCGGGCCAAGTACGCCGCGTTCCGGGCACGCGGCCTGATCGGCCGGGGCGCGCGTGGCGGCCGTCGGGGCGGCGAGCGCGCTTGTGGTTTCCGGGGCGCGCTGAGCGGCGGCGGGTGCGGACGGTTCAGCGTCGGCTGCGCTGATCGCGGTTTCCGTTTGCGGCGCAGGTGCGGGCTCAGAGGCGGTGATTTCTTGCGCTGCCGCTTCGGGGTCAGCAGATACGGCTTCGGCCTCTGCCGCTGGGTCGCCGGGGCCGCTTTCCGCGACGGTGGTTTCGGTCTGCTGCGTTGGTGCGGCTTCCTCTACCGCTCCCGCTGCGATTTCGGCGTCGGACGTTTCGGCGTCCGCGGGAGCAGCGTCGGGCGCGGCCGTTTCCTCCAGAGCCGGGGCGGGCCTCGGGGCAT
>CAYYSM010000125.1:0-6960 GCA_964474225.1 uncultured Hyphomicrobiaceae bacterium | reverse complement strand
TTCCATAACTGCGACCGCATGGCAATTTTTTTCCGCCCGGCGCTTGACAAGCCAGCGAGAACCGGGCCAGCCATAACCGCGCCCGTGCCGGGCACAACGAGGGGATCGGAATGCCGACACTTTTCAGGTTCCTGTTCATTGTCGGATTAATCGTTGCGTTGTTTTACGGAACCATGTATGCGTTGCCGCAATATTTCCCGCCCGCGCAAAAAGAAATCACCAAGCCGGTCCGCAATATCGAGCTGAATTGATCCTAGTGCCGAGACTTGCGCGTCGGCGTGGCCAACCGTGGACGGTCCTGCGATGGCTGAATCGCTGCAGAAAGCTGATGCCGCAGCCGACCCCGCATCTGACCTGGCCGGGGCGGCACCCGTGCGCGAGATGTTCGAGGATGCCGACCTTACGCGCTTTCTCGATATGCTGAGCGCCGAAAAGGGGGCAGCGGCAAACACGCTCGCGGCTTATCGCAACGATCTGGCCCATCTCGGCGCATTTTTCGCGGCGCAGGGGCGGGATTTTCGCAGCGTGGATGCGGGCCATCTTCGCGCCTACATGACGCGGCTTGGCGAGCAGGGGCTTGCGCTGTCCTCACGCGCGCGGCGGCTGTCGGCGATCAAGCAGTTTTTCGCGTTCCTCGTCGCGGAGGGCGTGCGCGACGCCGATCCGGCCGCACTGCTGGAGGGGCCGCGCCGCCGCCTGCCATTGCCGAAGACGCTCAGCGTGGCCGAGGTCGATCTGCTGCTCTCGACAGCGAAAACCCGCAAGCTGGAGGCGACCGGCGCGGAGCGCAAACGCGCGGCCCGGCTCCATTGCCTGCTGGAGATGCTTTACGCCACGGGGATGCGCGCGAGCGAGCTGGTTTCCATGCCGCGTCGCGCGCTGGCCGGCGACAAGCAGGTGCTCACGATCCGCGGCAAAGGCGGGCGAGAGCGCATCGTGCCGCTCAACGAAGCAGCGAACGAGGCGCTGGAGGAGTATCTCGCGCAAAGCGACGCGGCGGAGCGGCAATCGGTCTGGCTGTTTCCGTCCTGGGGCCGGGCGGGGCATCTCACCCGCCAGCGCCTGTCGCAGGAGCTCAAGGCGCTCGGGCGCGACGCCGGCATTGACCCGGCGAAGCTCTCGCCGCATGTGCTGCGCCACGCCTTCGCCAGCCACCTGCTGGAGCGCGGGGCAGACTTGCGCGCCGTTCAAAAGCTGCTCGGCCACGCCGACATATCGACAACGCAGATTTACACCCATGTGCTGGAAGAACGCCTGCGCGAGATCATGCACGCGCATCATCCGCTGGCGAAGAACCCGGTGCTGACAGGCGGCGAGGCGGGCTGAGCGCACCGCCGGATCGCCTTGACAGCGCCAGAATGTCCGGCGCAGGTGTTGCCCGACCGACAAGACAAACGGCTTTAAACGTCCATGCGTACCTATCTCGATTTCGAAAAGCAGATCGCCGAGCTGGAGAACAAGATCCAGGAGCTGAAATCGCTCGCCGAGGAGGACAGTTCGGTCGAGTTCCAGGATGAGGTCGCCCAGCTCGAAGCGAAGGCGCTCGACGCGCTGAAGCAGACCTACGCCTCCCTCACGCCCTGGCAGAAAACACAGGTCGCCCGCCACCCCGACCGCCCGCACACGATGGACTATGTCCGTGGCCTGATCTCGGAGTTCACGCCGCTGGCGGGCGACCGCTATTTCGCCGAGGACGCCGCCATTGTCGCGGGCATGGGCCGGTTCCGCGGCCGCCCGGTGATGATCGTCGGCAACGAGAAGGGCTTCGACACCGAATCCCGGCTGCACCACAATTTCGGGATGGCCCGGCCGGAGGGGTATCGCAAGGTTGTGCGCCTGCTGGACCTGGCCGAGAAGTTTGGAATGCCGGTGCTCTCGTTCGTGGATACGGCCGGCGCGTATCCCGGAATCGGCGCAGAGGAGCGCGGCCAGGCGGAGGCGATTGCGCGCTCGACGCAGCGCTGCCTGGCGCTGGAGACGCCGATGCTCTCGGTCGTCATCGGCGAGGGTGGCTCCGGGGGCGCGGTGGCCATCGCCACGGCGAACCGCGTGCTGATGCTGGAGCATTCCATCTACACGGTCGCCTCGCCCGAGGCGGCGGCTTCGATCCTCTGGCATGATTCGGCGCGCGCGCAGGAAGCCGCGACCAACATGAAGATCACCGCGCAGGACCTGCACAGTCTCGGGATCATCGACGAGGTCATCCCCGAGCCTGTCGGCGGGGCGCACCGCGCGCGCGAGGAGACCATTGCCCGGGTCGGGGACACGCTGGACACGGCCCTGGCCGATTACGACAACATTTCCGGCGAGCGCCTGCGCAAGGCGCGCGAAGCCAAATTCCTGGCCATCGGCCGCGATCTTTAAATCCGTCCGGGGACAGCAGACTCACGCAAGCGTGACCAACGCGGTGATTCGCCTCACAAAATTGACACGAATGCTTTATAGCCCAGAAACCATCGCGTGTTACGTGTCGGGACGCTTCACGCGCCGCGGGTAAACCGAACACGCGGCATATCGCTCACTGCCGGGGATTTGCTCATGGCTGGCACCTTCTTTCACCGCGGGCTAACGGTACTCGTGCTTCTGCTCGCCGCCGTGGGCCTGAGCGGATGTCTCGGAGAATCCACCGCCCCGCATCTCAAGCCGATCCCGGCGGCCGCGCAGGCGCGCATGGCCAAGCTCGGCATGACGGCGGACGCGCCGGTGCTGATGCGCATCTTCAAGGAAGAGGCGGAACTGGAGATCTGGAAGAAGAAGGATGATGGCCGATTCCACCTCTTCAAGTCCTATCCGATCTGCTTTTTCTCCGGCGAACTGGGGCCGAAGCTCAAGGAAGGCGACAAGCAGGCGCCCGAAGGCTTTTATACGGTCAGCCCCGGCCGGATGAATCCGAACAGCGACTTCCACCTGTCCTTCAACCTCGGCTATCCGAATCGCTATGACGCGGCGCATGGACGCACCGGCGCGCATCTGATGGTGCACGGGGACTGCAGCTCGGCGGGCTGCTACGCCATGACGGATGCGCTGATCGAGGAAATCTATGCGATCGCGCGCGAAGCCTTTGAAGGCGGCCAGCGCGAGTTCCATGTTCACGCGTTCCCGTTCCGCATGACCGAAGAGAACATGGCGCGGCACCGCGACAATCGGTGGTACGGCTTCTGGCAGATGCTGAAGGCCGGCTATGACGCCTTCGAGGAGACCCGCGTGCAGCCGAGCATCGCGGTCTGCGAAAGGCGCTATCTCGTAAATGCCGAGTTCCTGGGCGATGTCGCGAAGCCGGACCCGCAGAAGGAATGCCCGCGGCACCGCATTCTCGACTCCGAGACTATTCTGGCGCGGCTGGCGGGCCAAGAGACGCAGGTGGCGGCGCAGTCGCGTCCGGAACCGCGGGAGCGGGCCGAGACGACCGCGAGCATCTCGCAGACGCCGCGCGCCGAGCAAGCGCCGCAGCGGCCGGTCGTGGCGGCTTCCGTGTCCGCCGAAGAACCGGCTGCGGATATGGAGATGGCTGACCCAGCGGCGCCTTCCGAGACAGCGGAAAGCGAGCCTGCCGCTGACGTCGGCCCGTGGGTTGTGCCAGAGGACACGCCGGCCGGCGCCAAGGGCGACCGCGAAGCGGATTCGTCGACGTGAGGCGCGAGAGAGCAGACCAACAGGAATCCATTTTCGCCTTCAGGTTGTGATTCCTGATGATAACCGCGCGACATCTGCGCACGGCTGCACGCCATGCTGGCAGAAATGCGCGAAAAAGTGCTATAGTTCCAATTTGCATGTTGCGGTTTACGAGGGATAAACCAATCCGCCGCGCGAGAAAGCCAAAGGAGTTACGTTTGCTTAGGCTTCAATCGCTTCCCGGTGTCCGGTTCGTCTGGGTGCTCGCCATCGCCGCCGCCATCGGTCTTGCGTCCTCCTCCAGCGACGCTCGCGAAGAGAAGGGCGGCGACCAGCTGCTGCAGATCTCGCCTGGCTTTTCATTGCTCGGTAGCTACCTGGCAGGGCATGTGGCCAATCGCGACAACAACCTCGAAGCCGCGGCGGAGTATTACCATCGCGCCCTGTCGCGCGATCCCGACAACGCCGATATGCTCGGCGAAGCTTTCAAGGCGGAGCTGGGCGCGGGCAACATGTCCCAGGCCGTCAAGCTGGCGCGGCGCCTGATCGCGGTCGGCGGCTCTGAATACGGCTTTGCCTCTCTCCTGCTTGGCACGGAAGCCTTCAAGAGCGGGGATTATGCCGAGGCTGAGCGCCTGTTCCGCACCGTCGGCGACAGTCCGATCATCCAGCTCACCGACCGGCTCGCGCTCGCCTGGACGGAGTTCGCGCAGGGGCGCAAGGCGCAAGCCATCGACACGCTGTCGGTGCGCCAAAGCGCGGACCGCTCGCAATATTTCCAGCATATGCACATGGCGCTGGCCGCCGACCTCGCGGGCCGCCCCGATGAGGCGCGCGATCTTTATGCCAAGGCTTTCGTGCGCCACTCGACCAACCGCCGGCTGATCCAGGCTTATGCCCGGCACGCCGCCGCGCGGGGGGACGAGCAGCTGCTGGAAAGAATCCTCGGGCGGTATCAGAATGGAGACGGCGCGGACCAGGGGCTGCGCGCGCTTTACGCAGAACTCAGGAACGCGGAACAGCCGGAGCTTCTCGTGACCAATGCGCGGGAAGGGCTGGCGGAAGTGTATTTCGGCATCGGCGCGGTTCTCTCAAGCGAGCAGGCAGCCGCCGTTTCGCGGTTCTATCTGCAGATGGCGCTCTACCTGCGGCCGGAATTCGACCGCGCGTATTATCTGCTCGGCGAGATCGAGATGCGCGATGACCGGCTGGAGGCGGGGCTGGAAGCCTACCGCAATGTCGACGCGTCCTCCTCGCTTTATCTCGATGCGCGCATTCGCGCGGCGTTCATCCTCAACGCGCTGGAGCGCAGCGATGAGGGGATCGGCATGCTGGCCGCAATGGTCGAAGACTACCCGGAGGAGCCGCGGCTGCTTCAGGCGATCGGTAATATCCTGCGCGATCAGGAGGAATATGCAGAGGCCGTCGGGTACTACGACAAAGCGATCAAGATTCTCGGCGAACCCAAGCCGGAGCACTGGCTGTACTATTATGCACGCGGCATCTGCTACGAGCGGATGAAGGTGTGGCGCAAGGCCGAGGTCGATCTGCAGACGGCGCTGGAACTCAACCCGGATCAGGCTTCGGTGATGAACTATCTGGGCTATTCCTGGGTTGACCAGAATATGCGTCTTGAAGAGGCGATGGACCTCATCCGCGAGGCGGTCCAGCGCGAGCCGAACAATGGCTATTACGTCGACAGCCTTGGCTGGGCCTATTACAAGCTCGGCCAGTTTGAAGAGGCGGTCCGGCATCTGGAGCGGGCTGTGGAGTTGCGCCCGGAAGACCCGATCCTGAACGACCATCTGGGCGACGCCTACTGGAAAGTGGGGCGCACGCGCGAGGCGCGGTTCCAGTGGTCGCACGCGCTGAGCCTCGACCCTGAGCCGGAGGATCGTGAATACATCCTCGAGAAGCTCGCCAACGGCTTGCAGGACGACGTGAACAAGAAGGCCGAACTGGACGAGGCGGGCGCGGCGAGCATGCAATAGCCACGCCGCCGGGAATGTGAGCCATGCGCACAGCCGCGCCGCCCGCGCTGGCGGAATCAGCCCCGGCCAAGGTCAATCTCACACTGGAAATCCCTGGCCGCCGTGCGGACGGCTACCATGAGATCGCCAGCCTCGTCGCCTTCGCCGATGCCGGCGATACGCTCACGCTTGACCCAGGCGATTCCCGCCATGTGACGCTGGACGTCGAGGGACCATTCGCCGCGGCGCTCGACGGCGACAACCTGATCCTGCGCGCGGCGCAGGCCTTCCTCGACAGCGAACCGGAGGCGCGCGGCGGGCATTTCCTGCTCGACAAGCAGTTGCCGGTGGCGGGCGGGATCGGCGGCGGCTCGGCGGATGCCGCGGCGGCCGTGCGGCTACTCGCCCGCGCAAATGAGAGCGACCCGGGCTGGCGCGCGCGGCTGTGGCCGGCGCTGGCGCGGCTCGGCGCTGACATCCCGGTCTGCGTTGAGGCGCGCGCGTCATGGGTGCGCGGCATCGGAGGGAAGGTCGCGCCTCTTGAATCGCTGCCGGGGCTGCCGGCAGTGCTGGTCAACCCCGGCGTTCGGCTGCCGACGCGCGACGTGTTCGCCGCGCTTGCTGCGCCGCCGCTGGGCGACGCGGCGGAGATCGAAACCCCTGGAAGATTTGCCGAGTTCGCGCCGCTGCTGGCCTACCTGCGCGATCATCCGAATGACCTGGAGCCGCCCGCGCGCCGCCTCGTGCCGGTCATCGGCGATGTGCTCGCGGCGATTGGCGAGACGCCGGGTTGCCAGTTGGCGCGTTTGTCGGGCAGCGGGCCGACCTGCTACGGCCTGTTCGGCACAACCGAGGAGGCTGAGCGCGCGGCCGACGCGCTCGCCCGGTCCCACCCTGGCTGGTGGATCACGCCCACAAGCCTCGCCTGAGTGTCAGCGCACGCCCAGCTTCTGCTGCAGGCTGGTTGACGAGGTCGTGTACTGGAACACCAATTTCTTGTCAGGATAGATATAGCGGTGCGCCTGCTGCGCCATCAGCGCGGCTTCGTGGAAGCCCGAGAGGATCAGCTTCAGCTTGCCCGGATAGGTGTTGATGTCGCCGATGGCGAACACGCCCGGCTGCGAACTCTCGAACTTCTCGGTGTCAACGACCACGAGATTGTCTTTCAGCTCCAGCCCCCATTCCTCGACCGGACCCAGCTTCATCGTCAGCCCGAAGAACGGCAGCAGCCGCGTTGCCGGCAGATCGAAGGTGTCGGCCGGCCCCTTTACGGTGACGGCTTCGAGCTGCCCGTCCGCGCCTTTGAGCCCCGTCACCTGGCCCATATGAAAGTCCATTTTGCCTTCTTCGACCAGCTGGAACATCTTGTTCACGCTGT
>CAYYSM010000124.1:0-7064 GCA_964474225.1 uncultured Hyphomicrobiaceae bacterium | reverse complement strand
GATGCAGCGCTGACCGGCGCCACGCTGACCATCTCCACCAGCGGCGCCATCCTCAGTGCGCACGACGTGCCTCCCATCGACGCGGGGCAGTCGACCAAGTTGACGCTGCCGTTCGTCCCTCCGTCCAAGGGAGAGTCGATGCTCGTGCTGGAACTGACGGCTGGCGCGCACACCGACTCGCGCACCATCCCCCTGGAGATCGAGGCGCGACCCGAGACGCCCACATCGCAACCTGCTCTGCTCGTCGAGGAGCCTGTCTCCTCGCCGCCAGAGGAAGCGTCTGCTCAGCGTCTATCTCCGCTCCTCATCGCCATTCCGACCATCGGTCTCATCGTCGTCGTCTTAGCAGCGGCGGGGGTGTTGGGTGTCATCGGCCTACGTCTGCAGGTGTCGGCCCACTTTATCTGGATCGGGGCCGTCGCCGTGGCGTTGGTCATTGGCCTGATTCTAGTCGCCGCCGTCACGGTCTGGCAGATCGGGCAGCGGCAGAAATGGAGCTGGGCCGGGTCGTCACCGTCCACGCCCCGCGTGTCGACGACCAGCGCGCCTACGGCATATCTCACACCGACGGTCCTCCCGCCAACCGTCACCCCATCGCCTTCCCCAACTTTCACCCCTTTCCCCACCGATACGCCATGGCCGACAGATACCCCAACGCCCACGCGCCTGGCGAGCTGCCCCGGCGCACCCCCGCAGCAGGTGCAGGTCGGCGCTAGGGCCGAGGTGTGTACCGCCTACGACCGGTTGACGGTGCGCGCTCAGCCGCAGCGCAGCAGCGCCGAGGTCACCCGCCTCGAGCCGGGCGCGCAGGTCACCGTCGTCGATGGGCCGGTTTGCGCGGATAATTGGTCGTGGTGGAAGGTTCGGACTGATTTGGGTGCGGTCGGCTGGGTCGCTGAGGGTGGGGATGAGGTCGATCCGTATTTTATTTGTCCTGTGAGATAGCGGTTCTATGTTTCATTAAGTGTAATATTTGGCTTGTTCGTTGCTCTTTAACGGGTAGATGGTGGTTATCACGAATAAGGAGGTCTTATGCGAGGTTGTTTTTGGCTCAACGTTGTGGCGGTGATGCTGACAGGATGGCTGTTCGGCTGTACCACAGCCCCGTCTCCGGATGCGTTGATCGAGTATCGCCGCAGTGGTGGATTTGCTGGTTTGGATGATCATCTTGTGATTGAGGAAGAGGGTGAAGCCACTTTAACTCGTCAATTGGAGCATTACGAATTCACTCTTGATAAGGACACGATGAACCAGCTTCAGGCCCTTTTCGAAGAGGCCGAATTTTCCCAGCTTCAACAGGAGTATCTTCCCTCGCGCCAGGGAAGCGATCGCTTCGAGTACCAAGTGACTTATAAAGGCTATACAGTGCGCACGATGGACGGTGCTGTTCCGTCACCTCTTCAGCCCATCTTGGAGGCGCTCAATCGAATTGTTGAAGGTCGAAGAAACCTATCAATTTGCCCACCGAAAGGCAATATTATACGAGGAGGTATATGATGAAAAAGCGAACTGTTCTACTGTCAATCGTTTTTGTGGTGCTATTGACAACTTTTGTTTTCAGCACACCCGGCATCTCTCAATCTCCACCACCACCAACGGGCCTTGAAAAACTTGAGCAAGATACTGATGGCAAAGTCGAGATCACTTGGAACTCGCTCACGGATACTCCGAGCTTCGTTCGCGGTAGCATCCCTCTCCCTGACGGGAACGTGCAAAGCGAGAGTGATACATCGGCAGCGGCTCTGTCCTTCGTCGAGCGCTACGCAGATCTCTTCGGTGTGAGCGATGCTTCGCAGGAGTTGAACGTTGTCCGGTCTGACGTTGATGCTCTCGGGATGAGACACGTGACGCTTCAGCAGGTCTATCAGGGCGTTGAGGTCTACGGCGCTCACGTAAAGGTCCATTTGAGTGCAGACGGACAGGAGGTCATGGCTGCCAGCAACAGCTTTGTCCCCGGCATCGCCCTGGACAATACACGGCCTCGTGTCCATTCGGAAGAGGCCGTGGCGATTGCACGCCAGGCGCTGCCGAACGGCACGCTCGTCACCAATCCGAAACTGGTCGTGTATCCTGGCTCTTCAGCCCATCTGGTCTGGTTGGTGCAACTACGGGATGATACGATTCCAGCCCGGAATGTATATGTGGTAGATGCCATCAATGAAAATGTGCTTGATGTCCTTGATCGGTTGTACAAGCCGATTGGCATCCAAGTGCAAGATACAATGGTTGCAGGATACGAGTCACAAGTCACGTCAGCGACCATTGAACAACTGAGTGCACCTAAATTCTTAACCCTTCCTTTTTCGCCCGACCCAGAGATGAGGATACAGCAAGGTTGGACTTCTTCCTGGAATCCCAACCACCATGGTATTGATTATATCAAGGGTAGCTTGGACATTTCAAGCTCTTGGCAGAGTTTTCCTGTTCTGGCGGCTGCTGATGGCGAGGCCTGTGGTCAACTTGATGGAAGCAATGGTGATTGCGTGACTGGACCGGGAAACAGAGTTTTGGTTAAACATACGGTTGATGGTCAGACCTTTTACACCTATTATGGCCACTTAAGTACTATTGATGAGCAAATTCCGCTGGGCAGTCGAAATAACACTATTTATGTTCGACGCGGTCAAATCATAGGTTATGCTGGTGACACGGGTGCAACTAGTGGGTGGGTACATTTGCACTTTGGGCTTACGCCACCGACCTTCGAATGGGTTGACCCTTATGACCTCCAGTCCACGCGGGAGAACTACCCTGATCCAAACGGCACAAATGGTCGAACTTCAGGATCTGATCATTACTGGACAACCAATCCTCCTACATACTATTCTCCCTGTTCCTTGGGTCAGTACTATGCCGAATATTACAACAATCGCACACTGGATGGCGATCCCGTCTTTACGCGCTGCGAGGATCCGCCCATTGCTTACAATTGGGGGCATGGGGCTCCTGGTGATGGTGTGGACGGAAATAACTTTTCCGTGCGCTGGACCGGCTGGTTCTCCTTCACCGAGGACACCTACAACTTTGCAGCACAAACGGACGATGGGATGAAAGTATGGGTGGACGACACTTTGATCATTGACGCCTGGCGGGATCAGCGGCCCACGTCCTATGAGGCGTCTCTGGAGCTAGATGAAGGCCCACACCAGGTGAAGGTGGAATATTATGAAAACGCCGGTGGCGCCGTCGCCCATCTCCGCTGGTGGGGTGATGGCTCAGATACTGACGATGGACGTCTCATCGCTTCTGGTGAAATGTTGTTTGGCAACATTCAGCCGGTCGACGATGTGGACACTTATTATTTCAACGCCATTGAGGGCCAGCAGGCAACGATCCGCATGAAGAAAAACTTTTTCACTCCCTCGCTGGACCCTTACTTGGTTCTCTATGATCCCGAGGGTCGCGAAGTTGCTCGTGATGATAACAGTGGAGAGGACACGAACGCGCTCATCAATCGGGTGCCTTTGACTCAGACCGGTAAGTACAGAATCGAAGCTCAGAGCTATGAAGGTAACAGCATCGGGTTGTACCACCTGAACCTCAGACTGTACCATCCAGGGCAATCTTCGCGCGAGACCTACGATGCCGACTATGGATATAACCTGCCCGGCACGCTGGCCCGTTCCGAAGGCGACGACCCAACTGGCGATCAGGACGTGGATGATGCCCACGACTTTGCCGGCGCTACCTACGACTATTACTGGAACACGCACGGCCGTGACAGTTACGACGACGAAGGCGTGACGCTCGTTTCCACCGCCAACTATGGCCGTTCCTATATGAATGCATACTGGAATGGCGAACAGACCGTCTATGGCGATCACTTTCCGGTGAAAGACGTGGTGGCTCACGAATGGACGCACGCCGTGACCGAGCATTCGGCTGCCCTTGAATATCGCTGGCAGTCCGGTGCACTGAACGAGAGTTTTTCCGACATCTTCGGTGCGATGGTGGATCGGGATAATTGGCTAATGGGCGAAGACTTGCCGCCCCATGTATTGGGTGGGCGCGAAGCCATCCGGGATCTCTCTGATCCACCGCGTTTTGGGCAGCCTGACCACACCGATGATTGGGTGAAGACCTGCTCTGACAATGAGGGCGTCCATACCAACAACGGTATTCTCAACAAGGCCTATTACAACATCGCCACCGCCATCGGGAAGGACAAGGCTGAGCACATCTTTTACCGCGTTTTGACAGTCTACCTCGACGTCAATTCTAGTATGGAGGATGCTCGTACTGCTGCCCTTCAGTCGACCTGGGATCTAAGTCATACCCTTGGTTACGCTGCTACATACACTACTGTTTACACTACCGTTCACGACGGCTTTGACGCCGTTGGGTTGGATGGGGTGTGGCAACCAGATCCAAACGATTGTTCATGTGCTGCTTCCACCGCGCTTTCCGACGAGACCGTTTATTCGGATAAACTAACGGCACTAGAAGCGGCAACGACTCTATATCGGGCTCGCGATCAATTGCTCATCGGTAAGGCAGGCGAGCATTATCGCATGCTCTATGAGCAGCACACTGGTCGTATCAATCGACTGCTACTCAAGGATGCTGCGTTGCGGGCTGCGGGTGGCGAGATTCTGAAGCAAGTCACTCCCGGTCTGAGCAATCTGATGAATGGGGTGGGTAAAGAAGACGTCGTGACCCAGAAGACGGTGGATGAGATTCTCTCCTTCCTGCACCAACTGGCCAAGGAGGATCGATCTGATGGTGATGGAGATTTGGCCGATACCATTGAGCGAGAGATGGATCGCATCGAATGGGATCGACTGGTTGGTATGACTTACGAGGAAGCCTGGACGTATATACAGTCTCGTATCACACTTCATTCCCTCTATTTGCCCTTGGTTATGAAATAACCAAACTTGGACGTAGCCCTCTGCATCCCGATAGAAGCGGGTTTCGGGGCAGAGGGCTATGTTGCCCTAATTTACCCTGATCTTGTTTGAGGTGATGTATGTATCGAAACGAACATGTTCCGTTCCGCCTGTTGCTCGTCTTGAGCTTGGTGTTTGGAGTGATGGGCATAGTATTTGGAATCGTGGGTAAGACTGGATGGGCTTCGCCAACAACGGGAGAGGCTACCATCTTTTCTCCCAACCGCGTCGGTGGAGCGTCGGGTCGCAAGGACGAGCGTGACGCCGACATTTACCCATCCGTTGCTTATGACCCATCAACCGGTCGTTATCTGGCTGTGTGGCTCACCGCTCGCAATGCTGGATCTTCTTCCGATGGTTTTGATGTCTATGGAGTCTTTCTCGACCGAACCGGACAGTCGGAAGGCAGCGAATTCCGTATCTCGGACAATAACACCGCTGCGCGCAATGGTCTTCCCACAGTTGCTGCTGGAAAAGGCGAGTTTGCCGTCGCTTGGGCTGCCAAACAGGGAACGTGCCGGGTTTATGTACAACAAATTACCGACACATCTTACCGAGCTGACCATTTATTGGCCTCCAGTACCGGGCATCATCACTCCCCCAGCTTGGCCTACAACCCCAAACGCCGCCGCTATACCCTGGCTTACGTCTCCGGTGACGACTATATGCCACCGACGTTCTTCGGCGCCGACACAGATGACTGCGGTAACAATCCATCGAGCACCAGTAGCATTCAAGCTACGGAGTTTTACTTTAGTGATGTTGGTTTAGTAACAGGCACTGTGCTTGATCTTTCGGATGTGAGCAGCAGTGCCTTTCGTCCTCACCTGGCTTATAGCAATGCGTTAGAGCAATATCTCGTTGTATGGGAAGATCGCCGCAATGCCAACGAACAAGCCTATCACTTCGACGTCTATGCCCAGCGATTTAGCGACAATATGTTCGTTATGGGAAACAATATTGCCTTGGACACTGGTGGTGATTATACCAATTACGATACGTCCGCCACTTGGACGCCTCACCCTGTTGTTGCCGGGGGAGGTGAACATTTCATGACAACTTGGTTTGATCGCGAAGAGGAAGATAGCGCAGTAGTATGGTCGGTGAAAGGAAGCCTAATATCAAGTGATGGGATAACAGAGACGGCATTTACTGTCGCTCAGATGTCATTTGCCCAGTCGCACGATGGACAAGCGCCCACCGGCTTTCTATCAGCAGTCTATGCCAGCACGGCCCAGGAGTACCTGGTCGGGATCACAAGTCATTTGGAATCGGTATGGGGGTACCTCTCTCTTGTTCGAACTCAGCGTATCAGCCACGATGGCCAATTGCTTGATAAGGGGGGGGATTCGCAGAGCGCTCCTGGTGTTGGATACTCAGTGGATTATGAGAACGACGACCAGATTGCAGTGGGGTTGGCTGTGAACCCGGTGAGCGGGGCTGGTACGGCTGACTATATAGCAATCTATGCCAAGCATCGAACGGATCAAACGGCCCAGGATTTCGATATCTGGAGTGTACGAATTCAAGTACCAGCTCCACATGTAAAAAGCGTGTACCTTCCGCTTGTTTCTAAAGCGAGATGATTTCATTGCTATCCAAGGGAGGAAAAGGGTTTCTACAAAAATATCATTTCTTTGCTCCAAGGGTTGCGATTGTCAAGAGAAACAGTTTCTGTATGATTTCTAGACCCTTCATATGCAAGGGAAGGGCGCAGCTATCTTGGAGAGGAGAAGGTGAGCGTGATGATCAAGTAATTGGACGCTGTTGATTCGGCAACTTTGTTACAAACTCATACACAAAGGAGGCTCAAATGGATTTACAAGATTTTCTCAATTTTCGTCGGATGGTAACCCCACTGATTATCAAGATACTTTTCTGGGTTGGTGTAGGGATAAGTGTGTTGTTGGGTGTGGGATCGGTTTTGGGCGGGGTAATCAGAGGGATCAGTAACGATAGCTTAGTCGCGGTCGCCGGCGGACTCTGTACCGGGCCGTTGATCATCGTGTTAGGCATTCTCAGTGTGCGCATTTACTCGGAACTGCTTATCCTGGCCTTCCAGATCCACGATACGTTAGTTGACATCAAAAATCAACTGGCCCAACGATAGTCCCAGTCAGTCATACGTGCTAGGCGCAAAGAAAGAGCGCCTAGCACGTGAAGGGCGAATTTTAC
>CAYYSM010000123.1:0-7073 GCA_964474225.1 uncultured Hyphomicrobiaceae bacterium | reverse complement strand
CGTTCGAAAGTTTCTGAACGCCGCTAAGGAGCGCCTTGCGGGCTTCTTCGTCGTCAGCCTCGGTGGCAGGCTTCGCGGGCCGCTTGCGCGCCTCTGCCTCGGCCGCGGTTTCGGCGGCCGGCGCTTGTTCGGCGGCTTCGGCCTTCTGCGGTTCAGCCTTTGCCTCGGCCTGAGCAGGCTCGGCCTCCGGGGCTTCGGCCGCTTCAGGCGTCTGCGCCTCGGTCTCGACGGCCTCCGCCCGCTGCGCCTCTTCCTCCGCCTTGCGCTGGGCTTCCTCGGCCGCGCGCTGGCGTTCGCGCTCCGCCTCCTCGGCGGCGCGGCGTTCGCGCTCCTTGCGCTCGACTTCCTCGCGCTTGCGCGCCTCGGTCAGCGCACGGATACGTGCGTCACGCTCCTCCTCGGAGAGCTGACGCAGCACGCGCTCGCTCTTTTCGGAAGGCTTCGCCTCGGGCTTGGCTTCCGCACGCGGCTGCGCGTCGTCGCGCGCCTTGGCCTCGGCCGGTTTTTGCTGGGCCGGCGCTGCGGGCTTCGCGCTCTCGGCTTGCTGCGCAGGCGGCGTCGTGCTGCGCTTGCGCTTCTTCTCGACGAGCACCTGTTTCGACCGGCCGTGGCTGAAACTCTGGCGCACGCGTCCCTGCTCCACGGATTTGCCGAGGTTCAGGGTCATCGTCTTGCGCGATGTGCGCTTGTTGCCGCTTTCGGTCTCTTTGGTATCGCTCATTCAGTATCCCGTTTCGCCGGTTCTATATGTCCGGCCGATGTTTCGCCCCTCGAAGGACCGTCCGTTCGCGCGGTCCCGTCTCCTGTGAACTGACACAGCCGCATCGCTGCTGCAATGAAGCTCGCGCCGGCCCCGCCCTGAAAGGCCGCGACATGGTTGACATTTTCCCGCCCGAGCGCCTGGCTCAAAGCCTCCAGAGGGAAGCGGAAAATCCGTTCGGCGCGCGCTTCGTCGTCACCGCCGCCTTGCGCGATGAACTTCCGATCGAGGCGCCGACAGCCATCCGGCGCGGCTTCCTCGGCATGGATCAGCGCGGCAGAGTTGCCCTTGTCTATCGCTTGCGCGACCTTTGCAAAACCCGCCACCACCTGTCCAGCCTTATTCGCCAGAGACAGGCGGTTCAGGGCGTCCCGGCGCAGCGCGTCTTCCACCAGATGCGGCAAATCCACCGGCGCTTGCACGTTCTGGCGCAGCGAGCGGCTGAAGGCCTTGCGCTTCACCGCCTCGGCCAGAGTCGGCTTGAAAGCGGTGATCCAGACGCCGCGTCCGGGCAGTTTACGCTTCAGATCGAAGCGGATCACCCCATCGGGGTCTGCGACGAAGCGCAACAACTCGTGTTCAGGGCGCGTTTCGCGTGTGACGGCGCAGCGCCTCGTGACGTCTCGTCTAGATATAGAGCGTTCCGCCACCGAAATCACCCTTTCTCTCAGCCCTCCGCGACAGTTTTTGCTTCCGATTCACCTTCTTCCGTCTCGGCCTCGGCCTCCGCTTCGGCTTCCGCGGCGCGGCGGTCGGCTTCCAGTTCTTCCTCGGTGAACCAACCGGCGGCGACGCGCGCCCGCATGATCAGGTCCTCGGCTTCCTCGCGGCTCAGATCAAAGTCTTCAAGCGCGCCGGCGATATGCTTGCGGCCCTCCTCGGTACGCTCGTCGTAGCCGAGCAGGTCATCGGCCGCGCAGTCGGCCACATCCTCCACCGTCTTTATGTCGTTCTCGCCAAGGGCGACGAGCATCGCGGCGTTCAGATGTGGCAGTTCGGTCACGGCGTCCTCCACGCCAAGCTCTCGCCGGCGATCGTCGAGTTCGGACTCGCGCCGCTCCAGATACTCTCGGGCGCGGTCCTGAATTTCCTGCGCTGTGTCCTCATCGAAGCCCTCGATGCCGGAGATTTCGTCCAGCTCGACATAGGCGATCTCTTCGATGGTCGCGAAGCCCTCCGAGGCGAGCAACTGGGCGATGACCTCGTCTACATCGAGCGCGTCCATGAAGGTCTGCGTGCGCTCGGCAAACTCCTTCTGACGGCGCTCGGCTTCTTCCGCCTCGGTCATGATGTCGATGTCCCAGCCGGTGAGCTGCGAGGCGAGACGCACGTTCTGGCCGCGCCGGCCGATCGCGAGGCTGAGCTGGTCGTCGGGGACCACGACCTCGATCCGTTCGGCTTCCTCATCGAGTACGACCTTGACCACCTCGGCGGGCGCAAGCGCATTGACGATGAAGGTCGCGGCATCGGGCGACCACTGGATGATGTCGATCTTCTCGCCCTGAAGCTCGTTCACCACCGCCTGCACGCGGCTGCCGCGCATGCCGACGCAGGCGCCGACCGGGTCGATCGAAGAATCGTGAGACAGGACGGCGATCTTGGCGCGGCTGCCGGGGTCGCGCGCGACCGACTTGATCTCGACGATGCCGTCATAGATTTCCGGCACCTCCTGCATGAACAGCTTGGCCATGAACTCGGGCCGCGTGCGCGACAGGAAGATTTGCGGCCCGCGCGTCTCCGGGCGCACGTCGTAAATGTAGGCGCGGACGCGATCGCCATACTTGAACTGCTCGCGCGGCAGGGTCTCATCGCGGCGGATGATTGCTTCGGCGCGGCCCAGATCGACAATCACGTTGCCGTATTCGACGCGCTTGATGACGCCGTTGACGATCTCGCCGATGCGGTCCTTGTATTCCTCGAACTGACGCTCGCGCTCGGCCTGGCGCACCTTCTGGACGATCACCTGTTTCGCGCTTTGCGCGGCGACGCGGCCGAAGTCCAGCGGCGGCAGCGGCTCGGCGATATAGTCGTCGACCTCGGCTTCCGGGTTGCGGGCGCGCGCCTCCTCCAGCGAAATCTCGGTGGAGTCGTCCTCGACTTCCTCGACCACGCGCAGCAGCCGCGCCAGCCGGGTCTCGCCCGTTTTCGGGTCAATTTCCGCACGGATTTCGCTGTCCGCGCCATAGCGCGCGCGGGCCGCCTTCTGGATCGCGTCCTCCATCGCGGAGATGACCAGTTCACGGTCGATCTGTTTCTCGCGCGCGACCGCATCGGCGATCTGCAGCAGTTCAAGCCGGTTCGCGCTTACGCCTTGTTGTGACATTCCGTTTGCTCCACAAAAGCCAATGTCTATTCCGTTCCCGCACCGTTTGGCGCGTCCGATCCATCACCGTCGCTGCCCATGCGGCGCGCTTGTGACGCGGCAAGCAGCGCGTCCGTCATGACGAGCTTCGCGCTCTCGATCAGCGCGGCCGGGAAGCCGAGGATATCCGGCTCGTTCTTCCCCTCCAGCGTCACGGCCAGACGGACCTCATCCGCCGTCTCATCATACCCGTCAATCAGACCGCGGAACCGTTTGCGACCGTCCACCGGCTCGCGCAGCATCACCTTCGCCTCATGTCCCGCCCATTCCTCAAAGTCGGACGGGCGCACCAGCGGCCGGTCGATGCCCGGCGAGGAAACCTCCAGATGATAGCGCCCCGGGATCGGGTCGTGCGCGTCCAGAAGCGGCGAGATCGCGCGGCTCGCGTCGGCGCAGTCCTCGACAGTCACATCGCTGTCGGCGCGGTCGACCATGATTTGCACCGTGCCGCCGTCGCGCCCCGACATCAGCACGCGCAGAAGGCGTAGCCCCAGCTCCTCAAGCACTGGCTCAGCCAGCGCGGCGACCTCGGCGGCGGCGCCGGTCTCCTCCACGAAGCGGCGGTCCGCCCGGGTTGTGCTTGCGTTGTCGGCTTGATGCGCCGCCACGTGAAGCGTCTCCTGTCATAAATGCGAATCGGTGTTTGCGGCCGGGGCCACAAACAAAAAGAGCGGACCCCGTCAAGGAGCCCACCCGCCGGTTCCGATCGGTGGAAATCTACTGTGAAGGTAGGCGAAGCCGCGCGAATATGCAACGCCCGCACGCCATTTATTATGGCAAAATTGGGGGCGCTGCAGGTATTTGGGCGTTCAGCAACGGCGAAAGCGGAAATAGGCGCAAGCCCGGCCTTCCGCGATTGCCTTGGCTTCATAGCGGGTTTGCGGCCAGTCTTCGGGTCGCTCGCGCCAGTCCGCCGAGCGTTCGGCCGTCCAGACGAAGGAGCCTTCGCGCTTGAAGGCCAGCAGCGCCGTGCGGGCATAATCGCCGATATCGGTTGCGAAGCGCAGTTCCGCGCCGGGGCGCATGACGCTGGCGAGCGCGGCGATGTTTTCTTCGCGCAGGAAGCGGCGCTTGCGGTGGCGGCGCTTTGGCCACGGATCGGGAAACAGGATGAAGGCGCGGGCGATGGACGCCTCCGGCAGCCAGGCCAGCAGGTCGCGCGCGTCGTCCGGGTGCACGGCGACGTTGCGCAGGCCCTCGTCCTCGACGGCAGCCAGAACCTTCGCAACGCCATTGATGTAGGGTTCGCAGCCGAGCAGCCCCGCCTGCGGGTTCGCGCGCGCCTGCCACAGCAGATGTTCGCCCGCGCCAAAGCCGATCTCCAGCCAGACCTCGCTGACCGGGGCGGCGAGCAGGGATGTGAGCGGCGCGGGCGGCGGCCGCGACAGGTCTGGCCGCAAGCAGGGCAACAGCTCATCGACGAGCCGGCTCTGGCGCGGCGAGAGCTTATGCCCCTTGCGCCGGCCAAAGCTGCGTTCGCCCAGCGGCTGGCGGTCGCTTTCGGACATGGGTCGCAGCCGGGCGCGTCCGGCGGGTTAGCTCAGCGCGGCCTTCAGCGGCTCCACCAGGTCGAGCTTTTCCCAGGAGAAACCGCCCTCGTTGTCGGGCTCGCGGCCAAAATGGCCGTAAGCGGCGGTGCGCTTGTAGATCGGGCGGCCAAGCTGGAGGTGGTTGAAGATGCCGCGCGGGCTGAGGTCGATCACCTCGCGGATCGCCGCGTCGAGCTTCAATTCTTCAACGGTGCCCGTGCCGTGAAGGTCGGCGTAGATCGCCAGCGGCTTGGCCACGCCGATCGCGTAGGCGAGCTGGATCGTGCATTTCTCGGCCAGCCCCGCCGCGACGACGTTCTTCGCAACGTAGCGCGCGGCATAGGCCGCCGAGCGGTCCACCTTCGATGGGTCCTTGCCGGAGAACGCGCCGCCGCCATGCAGCGCCGCGCCGCCGTAAGTGTCGACAATCACCTTGCGCCCGGTCAGGCCCGCGTCGCCTTCAGGCCCGCCGATGACGAAGCGGCCCGTCGGGTTGACGTAGAAATGCTCCTCATCCGGCATCCAGCCTTCAGGCAGCACCTCCTCCACGAAGCTGCGCACAATCTCGCGGACGCGCTCGCTGGTTGCTTCCTCGGTGTGCTGGGTGGAGACCACGACCGACTGCGCGCGCACCGGCTTGCCGTCGAGGTATTCGAGCGTGACCTGGCTCTTGGCGTCCGGTCCGAGTTCGGGAACGCGTCCCGAGTGGCGCGCCTTAGACATGTTCAGCAGGATCTTGTTGGCAAAGTCGATGGGCGCGGGCATCAACGAGTCGGTCTCGTTGCAGGCGTAACCGAACATGATGCCCTGGTCGCCAGCGCCTTGGTCTTCCTCGTTCTCGCGGTCGACGCCCATTGCAATGTCGGCCGACTGCTCATGCACGTAGCAGGACACCTCGGCGTCGCGCCAATGGAAACCAGCCTGCTCATAGCCGATATCGCGGACCGTTTCGCGTGCGAGCCGGATCAGCGTGTCATGATCGACTTCTTCCGGTCCCTTGGTCTCGCCAAGCAGAATGATGCGGTTGGTGGTGACGGCCGTCTCGCAGGCGACGCGCGATTTGGGATCAGCAGCGAGAAACGCATCGACGACGGCGTCAGAAATCTGGTCGCAGACCTTATCGGGGTGGCCTTCCGAAACCGATTCGCTTGTGAAGAGATAGTTCCTGTGGCTCACACGGACCTCCTTGACAGCTACTCGGACGGGCAGACGTGAACGATCATGAACCTGGCGCCCGCCGTGCCAGGCACGTGAACCGGCGGCAGCGCTGAAGCGCGCCGCGCCGTGCGGGTCAATGGTGCTTGATCAGCCGTTTTCGTCCTGCTCGGCGTCGGCCATGGCGCGAACCATGTCGACGATGGACTTGCGGACCTTGGGGTCCTTGATCCGAACGAACGCCCTGTTCAACTCAACGCCCTCGCGGCTATCGAGGAAGTCCATCACGTAGGTCTCCGATTTCGGCTCGGCAAATCCGGCAGCTTCCGAGCCCTGAGCGGGCGTTTCAAGACCTTCAAAGAAGAAGCCGACAGGTACATTCAGGACTTCGGCGAGCTGGAACAGGCGGCTGGCTCCGATCCGGTTTGTGCCCTTTTCATATTTCTGGATCTGCTGAAATGTCAAACGCATCTGCTCGCCGAGACGCTCCTGACTCATACCGATGAACATGCGCCGTAGGCGGACGCGGCTGCCGACATGCACATCGATATGATGCGGTTTTCGGGCGGCGACCGTCGTTCGCTCGTCCGGTGCCGGCAGGCTTTCGGTCATTTCCTCGGTTGTCTTTTTGGCCGTGTAGCCGGCCTGCGCCTCGCGGTCACGCGCCATTCCTCTTCCCCCACACTCCGTTAGTGCCCAGCGCCACTGTACACAATTTCACGGTTGTAGATAGCCCGGAATACAGCGTCAACTGATCGTTAAGGGTAAAAGGCCCGCTGACAGCGATTCTGGTTAAGCGCTGTTGCGCTTTCAGACGCCGAATCGGCGCGCGTTTGCCGGCGTCACAAGATGTAGCGCCAGAGCGAGACACAACCCCGCGAAGGCGATCGCCCAATGAATGAGCGCGCCGGCCCGCGCATAGAGCGGTTGCGCCAAGGCGGGCGGCAAGCGCGCGTCGATCGTGCCCATGCTGCCCAGCGCCAGCCGCTTGCGCAGCTCGCCTCGCGGACCGATCACGGCGGAGATCCCGGTGTTCGCAGCGCGGATGACCGGCAGCCCTTCCTCGACCGCGCGCAGCCGCGCCTGATGCAGGTGCTGATATGGGCCGGCCGTCTCGCCGAACCAGGAATCGTCAGTCACGTTCAGCAACCACGCGGGCCGGTCGTCCGGCGTCACCGCGCCGGAGAAGATGATCTCGTAGCAGATCAGCGGCGTGAACGGCGGCAGGCCCGCAAGGCTCAGATTGCCAAGCCCATCGCCCGCCGCG
>CAYYSM010000122.1:0-7204 GCA_964474225.1 uncultured Hyphomicrobiaceae bacterium | reverse complement strand
GGTCTGAGCCGGGGGACGGAGCGCCTTGTTTTCGAGGGCAAATTGCCGCAGAGCGAATGGCAGCGCATGCGCGCACCCCATCAGGAGGGGGATTTTCCGTTTCCGGTGAAATACGGGTATTCGGCGGTCGGCGTCATCGAGAGCGGGCCGGACGAACTCGTTGGGCAAACGGTGTTCGGCCTATTTCCGCATCAGGATCAGATCGTTGCGCGACCTGCTGATGTCGTGCCCGTGCCCGCAGGCGTGCCGCCGCGCCGGGCGGTGCTGGCTGCCAACATGGAAACCGCGCTTAACGGGATATGGGATGCGGGCGTGACGCCTGGTCACAAAGTCTTGATTGTCGGCGCTGGCGTCGTCGGCGCGCTCCTGGCCGCGATCCTCTCGCGGATGCCTGGCGTGCGCGTCGGGCTGGTGGATGTGCGGCCCGACCGCGCGGAATTGGCGCAGACGCTCGGCACGGAATTTTTTGCGCCGGAAGACGCACCGTGCGGCGCGGACATCGTATTTCACACGAGCGCGAGCGAGGCGGGCCTGCGGCTGGCGCTGACTTGCGCGGGGTTCGAGGGGCGGATTGTCGAGATGAGCTGGTTCGGCGACCGCAACGTGAGCCTGCCGCTCGGGGAGGCGTTCCACAGCCAGCGGCTGCAACTGATCTCGTCGCAGGTCGGGCATGTTGCGCCGTCGCATCGCGCGCGCTGGAGCCATCGCCGCCGGTTGGAAACGGCGCTGGCGCTGCTGGATGATCCGCGCCTTGACGCGCTCATCACCGAAGAGGTGGCGTTCGACGATCTGCCGGAGGAACTGCCGCGCCTGCTTGCCCCCGACGCGCCGGGCCTCGCCACCGCGATCCGCTACCCGAAAGCTTGAGAGGAGATGCAATGTATTCCGTTGAAGTCAGCGATCACATCATGGTCGCGCACAGCCTGAAGAGCGCGTTTTTCGGTCCGGCCCAGAACATGCACGGCGCGACCTTCGTCGTGACCGTGGCGTTCTTCCGGGAGACGCTGACCGAGCACAACGTGGTCGTGGACATCGGCCGCGCGCTGGAGGTTCTGAGCGAGGTTTTGAAGCCGCTGCACTACGCCAATCTCGACGAGAAGCCTGAATTCGCCGGGCAGCTTACGAC
This sequence comes from uncultured Hyphomicrobiaceae bacterium, assembly GCA_964474225.1. GTDB lineage: Bacteria > Pseudomonadota > Alphaproteobacteria > Rhizobiales > Rhodomicrobiaceae > Dichotomicrobium. The sequence goes on along the minus strand of CAYYSM010000122.1, from coordinate 6,078 downwards.
GACCGAGTTTCTGTGCCGGCACATCTTCGACCGCTTTGCCGAAGCGGCGCGGGACGGGCGTCTGGGCGACGGCGCGGAAGCGCTGGAGCGCATCCGCGTCACGCTGCGGGAGACGCCAAATGCCGCCGCCAGCTATGAAGGGCGGGTCGGCGCGTGATCCGGGCCGCCTTCGCGATTCCCGGCGATCTGAACACGCCGACCGGCGGCTACGCCTATGCGCGGCGGATTCTGCCGCTGCTTGGGGCGTATAGCGTTGAGGCGCGGCATCTGCCGCTGCCCGGCGGGTTTCCGTTTCCCGACGATGCGGCGCTTGAGGCGGCAGGCGAGGCGCTGGCGGAGATCCCGGCGGACGAGATCGCGCTGATCGACGGGCTGGCTTGTGGCGCGCTGCCCGAGCGGGTTATTGCGCGGATCGCCGCGCCGATCGTCGCGCTTGTTCATCATCCGCTCGGGCTGGAGACGGGGCTGTCGCCGGAGGACACCGTGCGGCTCATCGAAACGGAGCGGCGGGCGCTGGCGCACGCGCGCCGTGTGGTGGCGACGAGCGAGACGACCGCCGAGACGCTTAAGCGTAACTTCGGCGTGCCAGTCGAGCGGCTGAGCGTTGCGGCGCCCGGCACGGACAGGGCGGCGCGTGCGACGGGCGGCGGCGACGTGCCCCATCTGCTCAGCGTCGGCGCGGTTGTGCCGCGCAAGGGCTTTGACGTGCTCGTCGCGGCGCTCGCGACGCTTGCGTACCGGCCGTGGCGCTGCACGATCGCGGGCAGCCTCGACCGTGACCCGGCGACAGCCGACGCGCTGCGCGCGCAGATCGAGCGCCTCGGCCTGAGCGACCGCATTACGCTGACCGGCGCGCTGGACCCCGAGCCTTTGGACGACGTTTACCGCAGCGCCGATATTTTCGTTTTGCCCTCGCGCTATGAGGGCTACGGCATGGTCTTCACCGAGGCGATGGCGCGCGGCCTGCCGATCGTCGCGTGCGCGGCGGGTGCGGTGCCGGCGACTGTGCCGCGCGACGCGGGCATTCTGGTGCCGCCGGACGACGGGGTCGCGCTGGCCGAAGCGCTGCGTCGGCTACTGGATGATCCGGCGGAGCGCCAAGAACGCGGTAATGCGGCGTTGGCCCATGCTCGCGCGCTGCCGTCATGGAATGATGCGGCGCGGCGCGTGGCCGAGGCGATCCGAGAGGCACACGAGTAATGACCGGCTTTTCGACCGACTGGCTCGATCTGCGCGAAGAGGCGGATCAGCGCGCCCGCGACGCCGGCCTTGAAGCGCGGCTGTCCGATCATTTCGCCGGGCGTGAGGAACTGCGCATCGTCGATCTCGGCTGCGGCACCGGCGCGAACGCCCGCGCGCTGGCCGCGCATCTGCCGCGCGTTCAGCATTGGCGCTTCGTGGATAACGACCCGGCGCTGCTGGCGTCGGCGCGGGCGCGCATGGCCGAATGGGGCGCCGCGGCGGGCGACCCGCAAGGCGACCTGCGCATGGCCGTGCATAGCAAGCAGCTGGACATGGCCTTTCAGCAAGCGGACCTGAGCGGCGATCTGTCCTTCGTGATCCGCCCCGACGATGATCTTGTGACGGCCGCCGCCTTCTTCGACCTGGTCTCGCCGGACTGGATCGCGCGCTTTGCCGAGACGGTCGCGGCAGCGGGCGCGGTGTTCTACACGGCGCTGATCTACGATGGCGAAGAGGTTTGGATGCCCGCGCATGATGCCGACTCCGCGGTCATCGCGGCGCTTCACCAGCATCAGCACGGCGACAAGGGCTTCGGCGCGGCGGCCGGGCCGGATGCCGCCGAACTGCTGATCCGCCGCTTCGCGGAAGCGGGCTATCACGTTTACGCTGCCCCGAGCCCGTGGCGGCTGGGAGCGCCGGATCGCGCGCTCATCGCGGCCTTGGCCGAGGGCACGGCGGAGGCCGCCCGTGAGACGAGCATGGTCGACGCCGCCACCGCCGAAGCCTGGCGCGCCGCGCGCACCAGCGCCGACGCCGCGATCATCGGACACGTCGACATTCTGGCTCTGCCGCCCGCGGATTAGATCATCCGGCTGAGCACGCCGTCGCGCCGGACGATGCCGTGATAGAGGCCCGCGGCGATGTGCAGCACGGCGACCCCGGCGAGGAAAAAGCCCAGATAGCTGTGAATCCACAGCAGGAGTTTGGACAACTCGCGATCTTCGCCGACCAGCGCCGGCATCTCGAAAAGGCCAAAGAACGGAACCGGCGCGGGGAAAGCAGACGTGCCGGCCCAGCCGAGCAGCGGCATGGCGATCAGCAGCACATAAAGCGTGACATGCACAATCCGCGAGACGACGTATTGCGCCGGGGTGAGTACGCCCGATGCCGGCGGCGCGCCGAGGGTCAGCCGGTAGCCGACCCGCATGGCCATGAGCGCGAGCACCAGCACGCCAAACGCTTTGTGCAGGCTGTAAAGGTCATTCCGCAACGCGTCGGCCAGGTCAACGTTGACCATCAGAATGCCCGACGGGATCAGGAAGATCACGCACGCCGCGACTGCCCAGTGAAAGAATTTCGCGACCAGCGAATAGTCCCGCTCAACCGCCGTTGCCGTCGCCATGTCGCTCACTCCCGTTCCTGGCCCCGTAGATCGCAATCGAAGATAACATCGCCGTCGGGCAACGGATAGGCGCGCGTGCGCGGTCGCAACGCCTGTGATAAACTGTCTATTGGCGGCAACATCAATCCGGGTTTGCCTGAGCCGATAATCATCGGGGCCATAAGGATATGCAGCCGGTCGAGCGCGCCGGCTTCGACGAAGCGCGAGATGGTTTGCGCGCCGCCCTCGATGAGGAGTTTTCGGAAGCCCGCTGCAAAAAGCGCCGCGACGATGTCCCTGGGACAAAGCCCGTTCGCACCGCGGCTGACAAGAATCGGCTCCAAACGTGGCGGGCAACGCGCGGCTTCGCTCCGAATAGCCACCACCCGCGCGCCGTCGTCGCACAGGCATTGGGCATCTTGCGGCAGCCGCGCATTGGGGTCGATGATGATACGGGCCGGGTTTTCGCCAGCGGTGCGGCGGACAGTCAGCGCGGGATCGTCGGCCAGCACGGTGCCGATGCCCACGACCACGCCGTCCACGGCGGCGCGCAAACGGTGAAGGTGGTCGAGCGCGCCCGCGCCATTGATGTATTTCGAGGCGCCGGTCTGCGTGGCGATGCGACCGTCCAGCGTCTGGCCGAGTTGGGCGATCACGAATGGCCGTGACGGGTCGCACTCGCGCAGGCAGGACAGCGGGCCATCGAGCGGTTGAGCGGTCATGCGTGACGGTGCTTTCGGCTGCTAACTGATCCGGAACGTTGCTGCGTCATTATAATGGTGTGGGTGCTCGCGACATACAGCCGACTTTTTGCAGCCGTAAGACAGACCACATGAAAGATGTGCCGGTTCGCCTAATGAAGGCTGAATGACCGGCGCGAGATTTTTGGGTAGAGACCATCACCGTGACCGAGGCTTCATTGCAGAACTTGTTTGGCGATCCCGAAACCGTCGCCGTTGAACGCGCGCTGGCCGAGATCCGTTCAGGACGCCCCGTCGTCGTGGCCGGGCCGGAGGGGCCGGCGCTGACGCTGGCCGCCGAGAGCGTCGACAGCAAGGCGCTGAAAAAGCTGCGCGCCGGCGGCATGACTGATCTGCGGCTCGTGCTGTCGCCCGCGCGGCTGCGGCTGCTGGGGCATGACGTCGCGGCGGCGGGCAGCATCGAGATCGAGGATGACGACGCCGAGGCGCTGCTCAACGTGGTTTGCCAGGTGGACGCGCGGCTCGAGCGTGTGGTGCCGCGTCCGGCGTGCCGGACGGAAACCGCCGGGCTGGAACTCGTGCGGCTGGCCTATCTGCTGCCCGCGGCCGTCGTTGTGCCGATCGATGGCGACCTGGACCTCTCCGGCGTCGTGCACATCGAAACGGCTGCGATCGAGCATTATCGCAAGCAGGTGCTGACGCATCCGCACATCGTCTCGCGCGCGCCCGTGCCGCTTGAGGATGCGTGCGAGACGGAATTCGTCGTGTTTCGCGGCGGCGAGGGGATGCGCGACCAGGTCGCTGTCATCGTCGGCAATCCCGACCCGGATGAAGCGGTCTATGTGCGCATTCATTCCGCGTGCCTCACGGGCGATCTGTTTGGCAGCCTCAAATGCGACTGCGGCGACCAGCTCCGGGGTACGGTCAAGCGCATGGCCGACACGGGCGGCGTGTTGCTGTATCTCGATCAGGAGGGGCGCGGCAACGGCATCGCCAACAAGATGCGCGCCTACCGGCTGCAGCACGCGGGCTATGATACTTACGAGGCCGATGAAATCCTGGGCTTCGACCTGGACCAGCGCCGGTTCGACTTCGCCGCGGCGATGCTGCGCGAACTGGGCTTCACCAGTGTGCGGCTGATGACCAACAACCCGGAGAAGGTTGCGGCGCTGCGCGAGGCGGGGCTGAACGTCGCGTCGAGCCACCGCGTCATGGGCCGTTCGACCGAGCATAACGTTTCTTATCTGGAGACCAAGCGCGACCGCGCCGGGCACATCATCGCCAAGGACCTGAAAGCTTAGGCCGCCTTGTCATCGGCGCGTGTCTCCGTCGCTTTCGGCGTCCCGCGCGGACCGAAGCCGAGCCAGCTCTTGACCCGCTCGCGCCCGTACTGGAACACCACGTAAAGCGCGGGGATGGCGAACACGCCGATCAGCGTGGCGACGATCATGCCGCCAGCCACCGCGGTGCCGACCGTGCGCCTGGTGATCTGCGCCGCGCCCGAGGCGAAGACCAGCGGCAGGATGCCGACGACGAACGACAGGCCGGTCATCATCACCGCGCGGAAGCGCGTGCGTGCGCCGTCAATCGCCGCGTCGACAATGGGCATCCCCTCTTCGCGGCGCGCCTTGGCGAACTCGACGATCAGGATGGCGTTCTTGGCCACCAGCGCAATCAGGATCACCAGCCCGATCTGACCATAGATGTCGAACGACAGGTTGGCGATCAGCAGCGCGCCGAGCGCGCCCGCCACGCCGAAGGCGACCGTCAGCAGAACGGGCACGGGGATCACCCAGCTCTCGTAAAGTCCGACGAGGAACAGATAGGCGAACAGGATCGCGAAGCCGAGGATGATCGTGGTCTGCCCTGCGGCTTCCTTCTCCTGAAGCGCCGTGCCGGTCCACTCGTAGCTGTAGCCGGGCGGCAGGGTTTCTGCGGAAATCTCCTCCATCGCGGCGAGCGCCTGTCCCGAGGCGACGCCGCGCGCCGGTCCGCCTGTGATCGTGACCGACCGGTAATTGTTGTAGCGCTTGATCGACTGCGGCCCCTGAATGTAGCGGGCTGTCGCCACCGCAGCGATCGGCACCATCTCGCCGTCCCGATTGCGCACATGCAGCTTGTTGATGTCCTCGACGCTGGCGCGATCGGCCTCCTGCGCCTGCATCCGCACCTGCCAGGATCGGCCAAACAGGTTGAAGTCATTGACGTAGAGCGAGCCGAAAGTGCCGCCCAGCGTCGTGAACAGATCGCTCACGCGCACGCCCAGCGCCTGAAGCCGCTCGCGGTCGATGTCGAGGAAGAGTTGCGGCGTGTCGGCGGAGAAGGTCGTGAAGGTCGGGCCGAGGCGCGGGTCCTCATTGGCGGCGACGATCATCCCGCGCGCGACCGCCGCGAGGTCAGCTGGGTCGCGGCCCTCCAAGTCGTTGAGCTGATATTCGAAGCCGGAGCCGGTGCCCAGCCCGATGATCGGCGGCAGATTAAAGGCGAAGACTTGAGCCTCGCGCACGGCTGCGCCCTTTTGCGTGGCCTCCGCGATGGCGGCGAACACGCTCTGGCTTGCATCGGTTCGGTCGGCGAACGGCTTCATCGTGACGGCGGCGAACGCGCTGTTGGGGACGGCCAGCCCGTCGAGCAGGCTATAGCCGCTGGCGCTGACGACCGCCGCGACGCCGTCGATCTGGCGCAACTCGGAGACGAAGGCGCGGCGCACTTCGTCGGTCCGGTTGACGGAGGCCCCCTCCGGCAGCCGCATCTCGACGAGGAACGCGCCCTGATCCTCCGCAGGCAGGAAGCCGGTCGGTACGACACTGAACA
>CAYYSM010000121.1:0-7228 GCA_964474225.1 uncultured Hyphomicrobiaceae bacterium | reverse complement strand
GGTCGCGGATGAACCCGTCGATCTGCGCCATGCGCGCGGCTTCGCGCACCTCTTCGTCGGTAGCGTCCGGCCGTCCATAGCGGATGTTGTATTCAATCGTGTCGTTGAACAGCACCGTGTCCTGCGGGACGATGCCAATGGCCGCGCGCAAGCTCTCCTGCGTCACATCGCGGATATCCTGCCCGTCGATGAGGACGCGCCCGCCGCTGACGTCGTAAAAGCGGAACAAGAGCCGCGAAATTGTCGATTTGCCCGCCCCCGTCGGCCCGACGATGGCGACCATCTGCCCGGCCGGAACGGTGAAGTCGACGCCGCGCAGGGTGGGGCGCTTGCCGTCATAGGAGAATTCGACATTCTCGAAGCGGATATTGCCCTCGGACACGGCAAGCGGCTTCGCGCCGGGCTTGTCGGTAATCTCCGGGTTCTTCTCCAGCAGCGCGAACATCGTCTCGATGTCCACCAGCCCCTGTTTGATCTCCCGGTAGACCATGCCCATGAAGTTGAGCGGGATATAGAGCTGGATCAGCAGCGCGTTGATGAGCACGAAATCGCCGACCGTCTGCGTGCCGGCCGCGACGGCGTTCGCCGACATCAGCATGCAGATCGTCAGGCCGATGCTGAAGATGAACGACTGCCCCGCATTGAGCAGGCCGAGGGTGTAAAATGTGCGGATCGCCGCGTTCTCGTAATTTGCCATCGACTTGTCGAAACGGCGCGACTCCCAGCCCTCATTGCCGAAGTATTTGACGGTCTCGTAGTTCAGCAGGCTGTCGATCGCCTTGGTGCTGGCGTCGTTGTCCGAAGCGTTCAGCTCGCGCCGGATGGTCATGCGCCATTCGCTGGCCTTGAAGGTGAAGACCGCGTAGACCGCCACGGTGCCCAGGATGACGAGCGTGTATTCCGGTCCGAAATAGAAGGTGAACAAGACGCAGACAAACGTCAGCTCCAGGAGCGTCGGGACGGAATTCAGCACGCCCATGCGGATGATGAGCTCGACCGCCGACCTGCCGCGCTCAATGACGCGGCTGAGACCACCCGTGCGCCGCTCCAGATGAAAGCGCAGCGACATCCGATGCAGATGCTGGAAGACCTGGTAGGCGAGCGCGCGCACCGCATTCTGCCCGACGCGGGTGAACAGCACATCGCGGAGCTGGTTGAAGCCGATCATCAGCACTCGCCCGGCCCCGTAGGCGAGGATCAGCACAATCGGCAGATAGGCAAGCGTTGCCGCGCTGACGGCATCCTCGCCGGTGGCGTTGCCGGTCAGCCAGTCGACGGCGGCCTTGTAGGCGAACGGCGTGACGACGGTGATGACCTTGGCGAGCACCAGCGCGATGACGGCCAGCACCACCCGCAGCCGCAGATCGGGCCGGTCTTCCGGCCAAACATAAGGCGCGAGCGCGCGCAGTACGGACCAATGGCTGCTGCGCTCGGCAAAAAGGTCCTCACCCGGCTGCGCGGAGGATCTTTGGGCGTAACGTCTCAAACTGAAATCCCGTGGGGCCCAGATCGCCGAAGCCATGTCATGAGCGACAGCGCGGGCGGCGCGCCTCGCCGCGCGGCGAATGACCGGGCCTTTCCCGTTTTGAACAATTCAAAACAGATATAGAGGACGCGCGGCGCTGACGCAAACCGGGCCAGCCGGCGCTACTGGGGCAGATTGAACTCCTGCCCCGGATAAATCCGGTGCGGATTGCGGATCTGGTCGCGGTTGTTGCGGAAGATTTTCGTGTAGCGAACGCCGCTGCCGTAATGCTCTTCAGCGATGTGCCAGAGCGTGTCGCCGCGCTTGACGACGATCGCCTCTTTGGGCGGCTCCTCGGTCTCGATCGCGGCCACTGTGGCCGTTTCTGTCTGCGTCGCGAGCCCCTCGGCGAGCGGTTTGCTCAGGCGCTGCTCCTGGCCAAGGCTCTCGGCCTCGCGAGCGCGCGCCATCCGCACTTCGCCGCCCTGCACCGAAGCGACGGCGACCGCATCGGGGTTGAACCTCACCTCCGCGCGCGACAGAACGTCGCCTCCGTCCATATCAACATGATCGGCGCGAAGTTGATGCTGGCCAGCGTCGAGAATGTCGGTGATCGAAAACGCCCAGGACCCATCCATGTCGGTCTTCGTCGAGCCGATGAAGCGGTTGTCGAGATATAGCGCGATGCGCGCGCCCGGCGCGGCTGTGCCGCTCAGGTAAAGCCGTCCGGCCGCCGCTTCATCCTCGTAATCCACGGCAGAGAACGCCACCGGCTGCTGGGACGCGGACGAGACGCTCTCGGTCACTGCCGCCGTCTGGCCGGACTGCAGAATGCGTGTCGGCTGGCTATCCTGCGACAACGCGACCATGGCCGGCGCGGTCTCCGGCGACACGGAGATGGCGACTCGCTGCGTTCCGCGGATCGTCTGCGAGCCGTCCGGCGCCTCCGCGCTTACTCGCAGCGAGTGGTCGCCCGCCGGCAGCGGCGCATCGGGAAGCAGCACCCAGGAGCCGTCGAAACCGGCCTTCACCTTGCCGATCAGGCGATCCGGCGTCTCGACGCGCACGGTCCAGCCCGGCGGCGCGACGCCCGCGATCACGGCGTCGCCCGTGTCCTCCACCCGCACGATGTCGAAGGCCGGACGCTCGGGGTCCGCCGCCTCGGCGGCTTCGGTCCTGCCGTTCTCATCCGGTTGGGGCTGTGTTTGGTTATCCGGCGCTGTCGTAGCGACCTCTGGCTCAGAGCCCGGCCGCCACCAGCCATCGCCATCGAAGAATGCCCAACTCGCCGCGCCCGCAACCACGAGCAGGACCAAAAGCAATACGCGTCCAAACCATTTCATGGCGCATCCCGCTATCATCGGCCGCCTCCGCCGGGGGCCGGAAACCCGCGCGTCAGGACAGGTTAGCGCAAAGCGTTTATAAAAGCACCCGTTCGTTAAGAGCCGTCGTCAAGCATTCGTTTCTGCAGAGAAATGCCGGCTCCCGCCACCCGCCGAGCGGGCCGACCGCTCGGTGCTTGTCGAAGCGCTTTCAACCCTTTACATCTCGCAATCTTGGCGAAAAGGCAAATGACATAATGAGACAGCAAAAAGACGCAGGGATGAACGAAACCAAAGCGCCCAGTGAAACCATCAGGAGCGTGTGCGTGTATTGCGGGTCCGGCAGCGGCACCAACCCGAGCTATGTCGAGGCCGCGCGCCAGCTGGGCAAGGACCTGGCCGAAGCGCATATCCGGCTGACCTATGGCGGCGGCGGCAACGGGCTGATGGGCGAGGTGGCCCGCGCGGTCATGCAGAACGGCGGCGTGGTGACCGGCATCATCCCGGAAAGCCTGGTGGCGCTGGAAAAGCCTTACGATGATCTCGACGAGCTGGTCGTGACCAAGGACCTGCACGAGCGCAAGATGCTGATGTTCAAGCGCTCGGACGCGTTCGTCGCGCTGCCGGGCGGCATCGGCACGCTGGAGGAATTGGTCGAGCAGCTCACCTGGGTGCAGCTTGCGCATCATCAGAAGCCGGTCGTGATCGTCAACACGGACGACTACTGGCGGCAGTTCCTCGACCTTCTGGAGCAGATGCGCGCGGAAGGCTTCATTCGTGCGGGGCTGGAGCCGGCCTTTCACGTGCTGGACGAGGCGGAATCGGTCGTGCCGTTCCTGCTGGCGCATGGCTCCAGCGCGGCGGTGAGCAGCGTTGATCATCTGGCCTGAAGCGCGATCAGCTTGTCCGCGATAACTCGCTGCCTATGTGAAGGTGCGTGGTTTTGCGATCCCGATATGCGACACGTTTGAATGAATAGCCTGTTCTCCGCAGTCGACGACAATCTCGATCCCAAGCTGCGCAATGTCCTCCATTCGATCGTGCTGGTAGGCGGCATTGCGGCGCTGACGGCGCTGTGCGCGTATCTGCTGTTTGGGGGCGCGGGCGTGGTCTGGACCTTCGCCTCCGTGGGGCTGGTGTTGCTGCTTGGGCCGCGCGTTGCGCCTGAGGCGATCATGCGCATGTATCACGCGCAGCAAGTGCCACCTGACCACACGGGCGCGCTCATGCGGATCGTGAATGCGCTGGGGCGTCGCGCCGGGCTGGAGACGCAGCCAAAGGTCTACATCATCCCGAGCAAGATGATGAACGCCTTCGCGACCGGGCGGCGTGACGACGCGTCGATCGGCGTGACGACGGGGCTGCTCAACCGGCTGTCGACCCGCGAACTGGCCGGCGTGATCGCCCACGAGATGAGCCATATCCGCAATGGCGATCTGTGGATCATGGGCGTGGCGGACATCCTCAGCCGGCTCACGCTGTTCATGAGTTATCTCGCGGTATTCCTCGTCGCGGTCAATTTGCCGCTCGCGATGATGGGCGAGGCTCATATCCCCTGGCTGCCGGTGCTGCTGCTCTATTTCGCGCCGACCATCTCGGCGGTGCTGCAGCTGGCGCTGTCGCGAGCGCGGGAATACGATGCCGATCTGGAAGGCGCGCGGCTGTCGGGCGACCCGGACGGGCTGGCCTCCGCGCTGATGAAGCTGGAGCGATATCAGGGGCAGTTCTGGGAAAATATCTTCATGCCCAGGCGGAAGAACCCGGCCCCATCGCTGCTGCGCTCGCATCCGAAAACCGAGGACCGCGTCGCGCGGCTGCGCGAGCTTGACCCGCGCGATCTCGACCCGCTGCCGCTTCCCACCAGCCCGTTCGAGCAGCTGACAGACCTGGGCCGCTTTTTCGGCGGGCCGCGTTATCATTGGATAAGTGGGCTGTGGTATTAGCCACGGCCTTCTTCAGCTAGGACAAAGAGAGGGCGTCATGCCCGGAACGGACGGCCCGGCGCGCACGGGCGCGCTTTTCACCGACCTGTATGAACTCACTATGATGCAGTCCTATTTCGCTGAGGACATGCAGGAGCATGCGGCGTTTTCTCTGTTCGTGCGGGAATTGCCGGAGACACGGAATTTCCTGCTCGCCGCGGGGCTGAACGATGTTCTGACCTATCTGGAGAACCTGCGCTTCGATGACGCGGACATCGCCTATCTGCGCGAACTGGGGCAATTCACGCCGGACTTCCTCGACTGGCTGAGGAGCTTCCGCTTCACCGGCGATGTCTACGCCGTGCCGGAGGGCACGCCGGTTTTCGAGAATGAGCCGATCCTGGAGATCGAGGCGCCGATCGCGCAGGCGCAGCTCGTCGAGACCGCGGTGATGAACATCGTCCATGTCCAGACGTTGCTGGCCAGCAAGGCGGCGCGCGTGGTCGAGGCGGCGCAGGGCAGGACGGTCGTGGATTTCGGCGCGCGGCGCATCCACGGGCGGGATGCGGCGATGCAGGCGGCGCGCGCCTATCACATCGCCGGGGTGAACGCGACATCGAACGTCGAGGCGGGCCGCGCTTACGGCATCGAGGTCTCCGGCACCATGGCGCACAGCTATATCGAAGCCTTCGCCAACGAGGCCGAGGCCTTCGCGGCGTTCACGCGCAGCTATCCCGCGACGGTGCTTCTGGTCGATACTTACGACACGGTGCAGGGCGTGCAGAACGTCATCGATCTGGCGCGCAAGCTAGGCGATGATTTTCAGGTGCGCGCGATCCGTCTGGACAGCGGCGATCTGCTGGAGCTAAGCCGCAAGGCCCGCGCCATGCTGGACGAGGCCGGGCTGCAGAGCGTCGGCGTCTTCGCAAGCGGCGGGCTGGATGAATACAAGATCGCCGAACTGTTGGAGGCCGGCGCGCCGATCGAGGGCTTCGGCGTCGGCACGGCGATGGGCGTATCGGAGGATGCGCCGTCGCTGGAGATCGCCTACAAGCTCACGGCCTATGCCGGAGAAGGGCGGCTCAAGCTGTCGCCGGGCAAGGCGTCGTTTCCGGGTCTGAAGCAGGTGTTTCGGCACGAGTCGCCCGATGGTCATGCGCTGCGCGACACGCTGGGGCTGCACGGCGAGGAACTGGAGGGGAGGCCTCTGTCCGAACGTGTGATGCGCGGCGGCGAGCGTGAGAAGCCCACGCCGTCGCTTGACGCGATCCGCGCCTACGCCGCCGAGCAGATCGCTGCCCTGCCGCCGCAAATCCGCGCGATTGAACCGGCCAAGCCGCCCTATCCGGTCAAGATCAGCACGAAGCTCGAAAGCTACACAGAAGAGGTCCGCGCGTACCTCAAGGGGCTGGAGCGCCAGACCTCAGGCGTCAGCTCTCGATCGTGACGCCAGCCTTGCGCATTTCGTCCAACGCTTCCGCCCCGCCCTCCGGCGTCACAGGCAAGGTCGCCTCCGGCAGCACATGCGTCTCGAAGCCAGCCTGCGCCGCATCAAGCGCGGTCGCCTTCACGCAGACATCCTGCGCCAGTCCGCCAACCCAGACGCGCTTGACGCCACGCCGCTTGAGTTCCTCGGCCAGCCCGGTTTCGTCGAAAGCGGAGTACTGGTCCTTGTCGAAGCGCGTGCCCTTGGTCACGACCATCGCGCCATTCGTGTCCAGCTCGGCGTGAAAGGCCGCGCCCTCGGTATCCTGCACGCAGTGCGGCGGCCACGGTCCGCCATGCGGCGCGAAGCTGGGATGTGTGACCGGGTGCCAGTCGCGCGAGGCATAGACCGGCACGCCCACCTCCCGCGCGGCGGCGATCCACGTGTTCAGCGGCGGAATGACTTTGTCGCCCTCGGGGATCGCCAGCGCACCGCCGGGGCAGAAATCGTTCTGCACGTCGATGACCAGCAGGGCGTCGCCCTCCTGCAAGCTGTCGCGCGGATCAATCATCGCTCCCGCTCCTTTCGCTTCTCTCCGGCCTGCGCAGATCGGGCAGTCCGAACGCGGCCAGCGCCATCGCCACCCAGCCGATGATAAGCATCAGGCCGCCGATGGGCGGCAGCGGCAGGCCGATCGACAGGCCCGAGACGGTTCGCAGATACAGAACCCCGGAGAATAACGCGATACCGGCGATGAAGGCCATGCCGGCGATCTGCGTCAGCCATCCGCTGGCGGCCCTGCGCCGCGCATCGAGCGAGGCCAGCCAGGCGACCGCCAGAAGCGCGGGCACATGCATGATGTGGTATTGCAGGGCGGTATCGAAAACACGCTTGGCCTCGGGCGGGTAGCCGAGCAGGGCGTGCGCGCCGACCGAGCCGGCGAGGACGCCGAGCATTCCGAGCGTCGCCGCGGCAAAGACCCAGAACCTGTACGACATCCGCCCCCCTGCGGCTATTGGTTAGTGCGCCACCACATTCTCGCGCATCAGCTTGAAGGTGATGGAGTCGGTGAGCGCGTGGAACGACGCGTCGA
>CAYYSM010000120.1:0-7260 GCA_964474225.1 uncultured Hyphomicrobiaceae bacterium | reverse complement strand
ACCCGGTTAGTGTGGATGTAACATTCGCGTCGAGAGATACCACCCCCGCGGGGATTTGTCCACGAGCCGGCGGACTGAACAGCAGCGCGCGTGCCGCGATCTCCCGACCGTGTTATCCTGCGGCACAGCAGTCGCTGCGGCCTTCTTTCAGCCCAAGACCCCGCTTCAGCCCAAGACCCCGTTTCAGCGCAAGACCCTGCTCCAACCCGAGAACCCATGATAGCAGCCACCAGCCTCACGCAGCTCGCCGTTTTTCTCGCCGTTGCCGCAATCATCGCGCCGCTCGCGCGCCGTCTCGGGATCGGCTCGGCGCTCGGCTATATCTTTGCGGGCGTGCTGATTGGCCCTTACGGCATCGGCCTGGTGTTTTCGCTGTATGAAGTGCAGACGATCCTTCATATCGCCGAGTTTGGCGTGGTGCTGCTGTTGTTCCTGATCGGGCTGGAGCTGCGCCCGCGCCGTTTCTGGGCAATGCGTAACGCGGTTTTCGGCGTCGGTGCTGCGCAGGTGCTCGTCACCGCGGCGCTACTGACAGGCGCGGGGCTGCTGTTGGGGCTTGAGACCCCGATCGCGCTGTTCCTCGGCATCGCGCTGTCGCTGTCGTCGACCGCGCTTGCGCTGCAAGTCCTTGACGAAAAAGGCGAATTGCGCGCGCGCCATGGGCGGGTGGCTTTTTCCGTGCTGCTGTTTCAGGACCTCGCCGCGATCCCGGCCATCGCCATGGTGCCACTGTTTGCCGCGGCCTCGCTCACCGAAAGCGAGATCACGATGCTGGACGCCGTCAAGCTGCTGGGCGCGCTGGCGGCCACCATCATTGTGGGGCGCTTTGTCGTCGCACGGATGTATCGGCTTGTGGCACTGACCGGCGTGCGCGAGGCGACAACGGCCAGCGCGCTGCTCACCGTCGTAGTGGTGACAATGCTGATGGACTGGGTCGGCTTGTCCGCCGCGCTTGGAGCATTCATCGCGGGCGCGCTGTTGGCGGATTCACAATACCGCCATCAGATCGAGGCGGACATCGCGCCGTTCAGCGGGCTGTTCCTCGGGCTGTTCTTCCTGTCGATCGGCATGGCGCTCAACGTCTCGCTGCTGACCGAGCGGACCGGCGATATCGCCGCGGCGGTGGTCGGCCTGCTTGCGGTAAAGATCGCGGTGCTGTTCGTGCTGGGCCGGTTCTATGGGCTGGACAACCCCGCCGCGCGCCGGCTGGCGCTGGCGGTGTCGCAGGGTGGCGAGTTCGCCTTTGTGCTGCTGACGAACGCAGTGGCGCAGAATGTGGTCAGCGAGCAGACATCCGAATTCGTCAGCGTGGTGGTGACGCTGTCGATGGTGGCCACGCCGGTGCTGCTGGTGCTGGACAGCTGGCTGCGGCCCAAGCCGCCGAAGGTCGCGGCGGCGTTTGACGAGATGCCCGATGAGACCGGCCACGTCGTCATCGCCGGCTTCGGGCGCTTCGGCCAGATTGTCGCGCGCATCCTGCGCGCCCAGCGCATCAAGTTCACCGCGCTCGATGCCAGCGTGGAGCAGGTCGATTTTGTCGCGCAATACGGCAACCGCATCTATTACGGCGACGCCACCAATCCGGCGGTTATGGAGGCCGCGCAGGTCGGTCAGGCGCGCGCCGTCGTGCTGGCGATCGACGATGCGGAGGACAGCATCAAGACCGCGTCATTCCTGCGCTCGCGCTATCCGCACATCCCGATTTTCGCCCGCGCGCGGGACCGGCAGCATGTGCACCGGCTGATGGACCTCGGGATCACGCGCATCTACCGCGAGACGTTCTATACCGCACTCAGGGTCTCCGGCGATCTGCTGCAGGGTCTGGGCCTGCCGCCGCACGAGGCCAACAGCCTGATCGAGACCTTCCGCAAGCATGACGAAAAGCACCTGTTCGACGATTACAAGCATTTCGCCGACGCCGAGAAGATGCGCGCGCGGGCCAAGCGCCGCGCCGAGGAACTGGAGGAACTGTTCACGCAGGACCTCGAAGACCTGCGGGAGAAGGATCAGCCGGGCGAGACCGAACGCACCCGCCCCGGCGCGCGCAGAAGCGGCACGGGGCAAGCCTGATCCATCTGTCACAGCGCATCGCGGCCTGCTATACCCCTTGCGGCGGTCGGTGAGCGGGCCAGCCGCGCCGGGCGCGAGGCGTATGAACAGGGGGTTCAGCATTGGCAGACGGTCTCTACATCAAGCCGCTGGGCATCATTTTCGGGGATCAAGCGAAACAGGCGATCGAGGCCGGAATTGCGCTGCCGTTGGCGGGATCGTCGGCGGCCTTCGGCGCGGCCGAACTCATTGAAGGCGCGCCGGGGCAGAGCAAGTCGGTGATCGCGCGGGCCGCGACGCTCAAGGCTATGGAGGAGCCGGCGATCGCCGAGCGGCTGGAAGCGCTGAGCGCGCCGCGCCCTGCCCTCGCTGGCGTGGCGATGGACCGGCCGCGCCTGATGGGCATCGTCAACGTGACGCCGGACAGCTTTTCCGACGGCGGAGATTTCGCCGAAGCTGAGACGGCGGTCGCGCAAGCCCGGCGGCTGGCCGATGAGGGCGCGGCTTTCATCGACATCGGCGGTGAGTCGACCCGTCCCGGCTCCGACCCGGTCCCGCTGGAGGACGAGCGCGCGCGCGTGATGCCGGTGCTGGAGGGCCTGGCCGATCTGCCCGCGCCAATTTCCATCGACACGCGCAAGGCCGCGATCATGACCGAAGCGGCGGCCAAGGGCGCGAAGATCATCAACGACGTCTCCGGCCTCACCCACGACCCCGACGCCCTGAGCGCGGCGGCGCAGACCGGCCTTCCGGTCATCCTGATGCATGCGCTCGGCGACCCGAAGACCATGCAGGACGCCCCGCGCTATGACGACGTTCTGCTGGAGGTCTATGACTTTCTCGCAGCGCGCATCGACGCAGCGGTCGCCGCCGGCATCCCGAAAGAGCGCATCGCGGTTGACCCCGGCATCGGCTTCGGCAAGACGCTGGAGCACAACCTGACCCTGCTGAATGGGCTGAGCCTATTCCACGGCCTCGGCGTGCCGGTCCTCGTCGGCGCGTCGCGCAAGCGCTTCATCGGCACGCTCGACGACGAGCCGGAGGCGAAGAAGCGGGTGCCCGGCAGCATCGCCGCAGCGATCACCGCGGCCAGCCAGGGCGTGCAGATCATCCGCGTGCATGACGTGCGCGAGACGCGCCAGGCGCTGCGCGTGTGGCTTTCGGCGGCGCACGGCGCGCCCGTCGATGCGCGCAATGCCTGACCCATCGTGAAACTTTCTGAAACGAAACGTGTCCGCGTCTGCGCGGAATCGCCGGATTCGCTGTTATAGTTTCGGTTAATGGCGCGAGCGCGCCAACGGCGACCATTCTGGGGCGAGGCAGGCTCATGGGAACGTATTTCGGCACCGACGGCATCCGCGGCAAAGCCAACGATCGGCCAATGACCGCCGACACGGCGCTGAAGGTCGGCATGGCGGCGGGCCACCTGTTCACGAACGGCGAGCGGCGGCACCGCGTCGTCATCGGCAAGGACACGCGGCTGTCCGGCTACATGATCGAGTCGGCGCTGACGGCCGGGTTCACCTCCGTCGGCATGGACGTGTTCCTGCTCGGCCCGATCCCGACGCCGGCCGTCGCCATGCTGACGCGGTCGCTGCGCGCCGATCTCGGCGTGATGATCTCGGCCTCGCACAACCCCTATTACGACAACGGCATCAAACTGTTCGGCCCGGACAGCTACAAGCTGTGCGATGAGAAGGAAGCGCAGATCGAAGAGCTGATCGACAACGGCGGGGTTGAGCTGCTGGCCACGCCGGAGCGCATGGGCCGGGCGCGGCGCATCGACGGCGTGCATGACCGCTACATCGAATACGCCAAGCGCACGCTGGACCGCACCGTGAGCCTGACCGGCAAGAAGGTCGTGATCGACGCGGCCAACGGCGCGGCCTACAAGGTGGCCCCGCTGGCGCTGTGGGAGCTGGGCGCGGAGGTGATCCAGATCGGGGTGCAGCCCGACGGCTTCAACATCAACGAGCATTGCGGCTCCACCAACCCGGAGGCGGTGTGCACGGCGGTGCGCAAGCGCGGCGCGAATATCGGCATCGCGCTGGATGGCGACGCGGACCGGGTGCTGATCGCCGATGAGACCGGCGAGCTGATCGACGGCGACCAGATCCTTGCCCTGATCGCCGAAGACTGGACCAAAGCGGGGCGGCTGCGCGGCGACGGGATCGCGGCGACGGTGATGTCCAATCTCGGGCTGGAGCGTTATCTGAACGGGCTAGGAATCGGGCTGGAGCGCACGCCCGTCGGCGACCGCCATGTGGTCGAGCGGATGCGCGCGCGCGGCTTCAACCTCGGCGGCGAGCAGTCCGGGCACATCATCCTGTCGGACTACACGACCACCGGCGACGGGCTGGTCACGGCGCTGCAGGTGCTCTCCGTGGTGGTCGACAAGGGCGCATCCGTCAGCGAGGTCTGCCACCGCTTCGACCGCGTGCCGCAGTTCCTCGAAAACGTGCGGTATGAGAACGGCCAGCCGCTGGAAAACGAGACCGTGCGCGCGGCGATCGCGCGGAGCGAGCAACGGCTGGGCAATGCGGGCCGGCTGCTGATCCGCCGTTCGGGCACCGAGCCGGTCATCCGCGTGATGGGCGAAGGCGACGACAGCCAACTCGTGCAGGCGGCGATGGGCGAGGTGATCGACGCGCTGCGCCAGGCTTCCGCCTGAGCGCGGCTCTAACCGCGCTCGCCCATGTTCAGCATGCGGAAGCCCGAGAGCAGGCGGATCAGTTCGGTCTGCTTCTTGATCCCGAGCTTGTCGAAAATCGCCCGCATATGCGTGCGCGCTGTATTGCGGCTGATGCCGGTGCGCTCGCAGTATTCATCCACCGTCTCGCCGTGAAGCAGCGCGAGCGTCAGAGCGGTCTCCGCGCGCGTCAGCGCGAAGGCCTCCATCAGCAGGTGATCGGGGGTGCCCGGCGCGCGGTCCGGGTCGATGGCGAACAGCAGCCCGCAAGGCCGGCCGCTCGGGTCCAGCGCGGTCCGCTCTTCCTTACGCAGCGGCACGCCCCAGACCTGCAGCGCATGTCCGTTCATGCGCCGGATCGTGACGCCGCCGCCTTGGCGCCGATCGCCGTCTTCGCCTGTGAGGCTGCCGAGCAGCTTTTCAAGCTGAATGCGGGCGCGCTTGTCGGCCGTGGTGAGGCGGCCGTCCCACAGAGCCAGCTCGCGCCGGGCGAGGATGGCGCGCGCTTCATCGTTCAGCGGGCTCACCCGCTTGTCGCAGTCCACCAGCAGCATGCCCACAGCCATCCGCCCGACGCTGTTCTTCAGGGCATACTCTTCCTCGCGCAGGTCTTCGAGCTTGCGCGCGATCTGCAGCGCCAGAAAGGTATGCTGCAAGAGTGACTCATTTTCCGCGGCCGTCTCGCCCGAAACCTGCTGTGACGATTTGGCGGCTGCCGATCCCATCACATTCAGATCGGGCCGGGCGTTGATATCCGGCACGCACAGCGCAGCCAACCTGTCCGCGCGCAGCATCGCCGAGCCGGCGGGAATGTCACCGTCAGCCGCGCCGGAGCGCGCCAGATCGAATGGAATCTGGTTTATCGCCGCCGGCAACTGATCTTCCGGCACCGGCGTCTGACCAGCACTGTACGCATGCTGACCGGCCGAATCCTCAAGACGCTGAGCGCTGCGCGGATCGGACTGACCCTGCTGGTAGACGGGGTGGAACGCGTTTCCCGGTTGCCACGGCGTATTTTTCAAGCGGGTGACGATGCACGGCCAGAGCTTCTCCTCCACCGCTGCATGATAGAGACGCTCAACGAGAGCGTAAGCGTCCCCTTCAGCCCTGAAAGACATGGATTGGCGCCCCCATCTGCTGCCAATACTTGATCGAAAAACTCGGACAACCCGTCACATTCTGATGCGACGGAGGGCGGCATCTTTTCTCATTGAGATAGAATCGTAATCTTTTTTCCGTTTTTCGCAAAACGGTTATTTGCCCATAACCGATACTTTAAATTGAAAATTTTTAGGTCGCACTCACACAAACGTGTGAGTGCGCGGGTTAAGGGGGAAAATTATTGGATACTCTTCTATTTAAACGTGTATTTCTGAATATTACGCCGAAAAAGCGCAGCATCGCGTTGCGAACGGAATGCTCTGCGCGCGCGACCTGCACAGCTGCGCGCGCAATGATCAACGCGAGCAGGCGTCGGGAGCCTCTCTTACTCTTTCACCCCTGCGGGCGGTCAGCGCCAAGCGGCGTGAAGCGGGCTATTCCAGCCCGCTCTCACCGAGATAGCGGCGACTCAGCCGGATCATGAGCGTCAGATTGACGACAACGTCGAAAAGCAACGCAACCAGCAGCGCGAGGCCGAAATAGAACTGGAAATAATTCAGCTGCAGGTCGCCGCCCATATATTCGAAAAAGGCAAAAAGCAACGGAATTAGCGGGATAATCGAGAATATCGCGTCGGTGGCCATCGCCAGCGAATTCGGCACGCCCGTAAGCGCGATGCCGCCGGATTGCAGCCAGAGATAAACGAGCAGGAAGATCGCCCCCATGAAGGAATAGAAGATTGCCTCTTCTTGCGTCGCGAATTGGATCTCCCAGCCCCCGAAGAAGAAAAAGCCGATAAACACCGCCATGATGATCGCGGAGAGTTCGCGTATAATGTGACCGATCACACTGAGTAGGCGCATCATTGTCGTATCTCCCAAGCGCTGCTCGCGTTTCCAGATTGGGGCGTGGAATTCTGTGGTGTTTCGTTTTGGTCTTCTTGAGGTGCGGCGCGGCCCCGTCCTGCGCGCCGCGCGCATGCTACGTCAGGATGGGTTTGGAAAACATTTAAAAATGACGCTGCGCGGGCGGTGATTGCGCCGGTCGCATGTCAGCATTGCGCAGCCGCAGGGCCGCGCCGGTTCACGGCTCGGGCGAAACAGGGAACCCTAAATCGGATCGGCCCCGCGCGAAATCGCCGCCGCGCCGGTGCGCACCACCTCCACAAGACCCAGCGGCTCCATCAGGGATATGAACTGCTCGACTTTCGATAGGCGACCGGTAATCTCAAAGATGAAGTGTTCCGTCGTCGCATCGACGACCTGAGCGCGAAACGCCTCAGCCAGCCGCAGCGTCTCCACCCGCTTCTCGCCCGTGCCCTTCACTTTAACCAGCGCCAGTTCTCGCTGCAGCGGATTACCAAGCTTGCTGAGGTCGACGACGCGGTGCACCGGGACCAACCGCTCAAGCTGGTTCTTGAT
>CAYYSM010000119.1:0-7348 GCA_964474225.1 uncultured Hyphomicrobiaceae bacterium | reverse complement strand
ACCCGGTCTCCAGCAGCGTCTGATAGAGGAGATTGCCCGCGTAGTCGCCGGTGAAGGGCCGACCCGTGCGGTTCGCGCCCTGCAGCCCCGGCGCGAGGCCGACGATCAGCAGCCGCGCGTCGTCGGGGCCGAAGGACGGCACCGGCGCGTTGAACCAGTCGGGGTGCTCCCCACGGTTCTTTGCGCGATATTCGACCAGCCGCTCGCAGATCGAGCAGTCACGCGGCGGCTCAGGGGACAGCCGGTCCGCCACCGGCTACCCGACGTGCCTAGAGCTTGTGCGAGCCTCCGGGCGTGGTGTCGATCTCGTCCTCGTCCTCATCGTCGTAGTATTCCGGTTCGGCCTGGGGTGCCGGCGGCGGCCGCCGGTCGCGGCCATTGGTCAGCCGGCAGATGTCCTTCTCCAGTTCGCGCAGATCAATAAACTGGTCGGCCTGGCGGCGCAACTCGTCCGCGATCATCGGCGGCTGGGTGGCGAGCGTCGACACCACGCTCACGCGCCGGCCCTTCTGCTGAAGGGCTTCGACGAGGCTACGGAAGTCGCCGTCCCCGGAGAACAGAATGATGTGGTCGAGATGAGTGGACAGTTCCATGGCATCGACGGTCAGCTCGATGTCCATGTTGCCCTTGACCTTGCGTCGTCCGCTGGGATCGGTAAATTCCTTGGTCGGCTTAGTGACCATCGTGTAGCCGTTGTAGTCTAGCCAGTCGATCAGCGGCCGGATGGAGGAATATTCCTGATCCTCGGCCAGCGCCGTGTAGTAAAGCGCGCGCACGAGATAGCATTTCGAGCGGAACAGCGCCAGCACGCGCTTGTAGTCGATGTCGAAACCGAGCGCACGCGCGGCGGCGTAGAGATTGGCGCCGTCTATGAAAAGCGCAGCGCGCTCATGCGGGTACAAATTCATCTTGTGACCTCGTCAAATAAGGAAACCGCCGCAAGCCCGCGTCCGACTTGGGAAAATGGCGGTCATTTGTGTCGGTGTAGGCTGCAAATGGGGCTACAACCGGGTTTTGCAATCTAAACGCGAGAGAATCGTGTCGAATCATGAGGACTGTGCTGGGGCTTGGCGCAAATGTCGACAGTGTGTGGGGCGCGCCCGCGCAATCGATTCGACATGTACTTCATTTATTTGGGGTGAACGGAATTCGCGTTGAAGCCCAATCACCTTTTTATGAAAGCGCGCCACTCGGCATCCAGCAGCAAGCGGATTTCGTCAACGCGGTCGTGGTTGCCCGTACAGCCCTTCCGCCGGCTGCCTTGCTGCGCAGGCTCAAGACATTGGAGCGCGCGGCCGGCCGTAAGGATAAAAGGCGCTGGGGCCCCAGACCCTTAGACATTGATATTGTGGACTATGCCGGTCGCGTGATCAACTGGCCCGAACCACATTTTCGGACGCTACGTCACGAAGCGAGGGCGCAGACGGGTATTCACCTCTCTCCCGCCGAGCGCACCCGCAACCGGCCCGCCCTTGTGACGCCGCATCCCCAGCTCCATCTGCGCCCGTTCGTGCTGCAACCTCTGAGGGATGTCCTGCCGCGCTGGCATCACCCCGTCACGGGCGAGTCGGTCGCGCAACTGCTCCAGGGGCTGCCGCGCGAAGCAGGCGAGGGCCATATTCAACGTATACTGGTGCAGGCGCCTTGACTTGCGGCCGCTGAATGCGTTTGTTCTGAACAGTAGAGGATCCGATCCGCGCAGGCCGCGCCACTTGTAACGCGATCGGTTTCATTCTACGCTCCCCAGCCTACAATGGAGAATTCGACGCATGGCCCGCGTTACCGTAGAAGACTGCATTGACAAGGTCCCTAACAGGTTCGAGCTGATCCTGCTGTCTGCGCACCGCGCGCGGGCGATCTCGGCGGGCGCGCCGATCACGGTGGAGCGCGACAATGACAAGAACCCGGTCGTCGCGCTGCGCGAAATCGCGGACGAAACGCTGTCGCCGGACGATCTGAAGGAAGACCTGATCCACTCCATGCAGCGTTACGTCGAGGTGGACGAGCCGGAAGGCGAAGCCGGCACGACGATCGGCGGCGAGGAGACGACGACCCCGGCGCTCACCCGCGATGACATGGCGAATGACACGGAAATCGACCCGCTTTCCGAGGAAGAGCTGCTGCGCGGTCTCGAAGGCGGAACCATTGGCGGCGGCGCGCCGGGCGGACGGTCTCGCTGACCCCGCAGCCGCGATTACGGCGGATAAGGCAACGGCGCGCGGGCGGTTTGCTTGCGCGCCTTTTTCGTGCCGGACCGGCGGGGGCCGCGCAAAATCTGAGGGCATGAGTGATGCGGCAATATGAGCTTGTCGAGCGCGTGATGCGGTATGACCCGAACGCGGACGAGACGATGCTCAACCGCGCCTACATCTACGCCATGCGCGCGCATGGGAACCAGCGCCGCGCCTCCGGCGATCCGTATATCTCCCATCCGCTGGAAGTCGCGGCCGTGCTCGCCGACCTGAAGCTCGACGACGCGACCATCGCGGCCGCGCTGCTACACGACACCATCGAGGACACGCGGGCCACCAAAGACGAGATTCAGGACCTGTTCGGCAAGGAAATCGCCGATCTTGTCGACGGGCTGACCAAGCTGCGCAAGCTCGACCTGGCCAGCAAGCGTGTGGAACAGGCCGAGAATTTCCGCAAGCTGCTGCTCGCCATTTCCAGCGACATCCGCGTGCTGCTGATCAAGCTCGCCGACCGCCTGCACAACATGCGCACGCTGGAGCACGTCAAGCCGCACAAGCGCAAGCAGATCGCGGCGGAGACGATGGAAATCTACGCGCCGCTGGCCGGGCGCATGGGCATTCAGGAGATCAAGGACGAGCTTTCGGACCTCTCCTTCTATTATCTCAACCCGGACGCCTACAAGACGGTCGTTTCGCGGCTTCAAGCGCTGCGCCAACGCAATGAGGGGCTGATCGAGGATATCCGCTCTGAACTGGAGGAGCGCCTGACCGCCGAAGGCATCCGGGCGGAGGTCTATGGCCGCGAAAAGAAGCCCTACTCCATCTGGCGCAAGATGGAGAACAAACAGATTTCGCTGGAGCAGCTCTCGGACATCTACGGCTTCCGCGTCATCACCGAAGAGATGCCGGACTGTTACCGCGTGCTCGGCTGCATCCACACGAAGTGGCGCGTCGTGCCCGGCCGCTTCAAGGACTACATCTCGACGCCCAAGCAGAACGACTATCAGTCGATCCACACCACCATCGTTGGCCCGCAGCGCCAGCGCGTGGAGCTTCAGATCCGCACCCGCTGGATGCACCATGTTGCGGAATACGGCGTCGCCGCCCATTCGCTCTACAAGGATGCGCCCGAAAAGCTGAACGGCCACGCCCGCCGGCCGCTGAGCGAGGAGAGCGCGCCCTATCAGTGGCTGCGCAAGCTGGTGGACAACCTGCTGGAAGGCGACAACCCCGAGGAGTTTCTGGAGCACACCAAGCTGGAGCTGTTCCAGGATCAGGTCTACTGCTTCACGCCAAAGGGCCGCCTGATCGCCCTGCCACGCGGCGCGAACGCCATCGACTTCGCCTATGCGGTGCACACCGACATCGGCAACCGCTGCGTCGGCACGAAGATCAACGGGCGGCACATGCCGCTGGTCACGCAGCTCAAGAACGGCGACGAGGTCGAGATCATCACCTCCGAGGCGCAGACGCCGCCCCCCGCCTGGGAGCGGATCGCCGTGACGGGCAAGGCGCGCTCGGCGATCCGCCGCGCCACGCGCGAATCCGTGCGGAAGCAGTATTGCGACCTGGGCCGCCAGATCCTGCGCAACGCCTTCGAGAACGTCGGGGTCGAATTCGACGAGGAAGGGCTGGCGAATGGCCTGCACCGATTGGCCCAGACCTCCACGGCCGATGTGCTGGCCGCCGTCGGCCGCGGCGAGCTGACCTCGACAGAGGTGCTCAAGGCCGTCCATCCAGGCCGCGAATGGACCGAGACGCCGAAGCGCAAGGCGATCCGTCGCGACGACGAAGGCTGGTTCAACCTGGGCTGGGTCCGCCACGTCAAGTTCCGGCTGCTCGGCGGGCAACAATCTTCGGCGCGCGACCTGGCCGACGCTATGCCGATCCGCGGGATGCAGGAAGGCGAGCCCATCCGTTTCGCGCAGGGCGGCGCGGTGCCGGGCGACCGTATCGTCGGCATTCTGGAGGACGACAACAGCATCACGATCTATCCGATCCACTCCTCGAAGCTGACCGAGTATGACGACCAACTGGACCGCTGGATCGACGTGACCTGGGACATCGAGGAAGGCTCGACAGCGCGCTTTCCCGTCGATATCACGGTGAACGCCATCAACGCGCCCGGCACGCTCGCGCAGATCGCGCAGCTCATCGGCGAATCCGGAAGCAACATCGACCGGATCGAGATGACCAATCGACAGGTCGACTACACGCAGATGCGCATCACGCTGGAGGTCTACGACCTCAAGCACCTGAATGACATTCTCTCCGGCCTGCGCGGGTTGAAGGTCGTCAGCAATGCCGAGCGGGCGCCCTCCTGAGCGAGAGCAGAACATGACCGAAGACGACGTTCTGGCGATCCTGAAGGGCAGCGGCGCGCTGCGCACCGGCCACTTCATCCTCACCTCCGGGCTGCACAGCGACACCTATGTTCAGTGCGCGCAGGTGCTGCAGTATCCGTGGCGGGCCGAAAGACTCTGCGCGGCTCTGGCCGAAAAGGTGCGCGCGCGCGGCGCGGAGATCGACATGGTCGTTTCGCCGGCAATGGGCGGCGTGATCGTCGGCTATGAGATGGGCCGGCAACTCGGCGTTCCGGCCGTTTTCTTCGAACGCGTTGACGGCGCGTTTACCCTTCGCCGCGATTTCAGCATTCCTGCGGGCGCGCGCTGCCTGATGGTCGAGGATGTTGTCACGACAGGTCTGTCCTCGCGGGAGTGCATATCTGCCGCGCGGGCGGCTGGCGGAGAGGTGACGGCCGCCGCCTGCCTTGTCGACCGCTCCGGCGGCCGGGCAGAGCTGGGCGTGGCGCTTGTCTCGCTGCTCGCGCTGGACGCGCCTGCCTATGACCCAGACAACCTGCCGCCCCATTTGCGCGATACCCCCGCCGTCAAGCCGGGGAGCCGAACGCTCGGTGCGGCGTAGCGGCAACAGCCGACACGCGATGTTTACCGCAGACGCCGCCTAGCGTTTCGCGTGCAGACTTGGCGCGCTACAACCCTCACTGACAAGCTGCAGCGGGTTGCGGCACGGTTGTGATGCCACGGACACAGTTGTCACGACGGCATGCTTGCCTATCTCGGCAAGGCAAATCATTCTCGCAGCGGCTTCGACGCGCGTGCGGCCGCTTAACGTGGAGTTCGGGACCAGATGCTTTTTAGACGCCGCGAGCGGCCGTCACTGTTGGAAACGCTGCGCGTCGCGGTTTGGCCGCGCCGTTCTTTCGCACGGTCTGTGAAATATGTATTTCATCGGCTGTGGCGCCTGTCCGGCTCGCCGCATGCGATCGCCGTGGGCTGCGCGGCCGGCGTCTTCATCGGCTTCACCCCGCTTTACGGTTTCCAGTTCGTCCTTGCGACGCTTCTCGCCTGGATACTCGGGGGCAGCATCGTGGCCGCCGCGCTCGGGACTTTCGTGGCGAACCCGATCAGCTTCCCGGTCATCTGGTATTCGACCTACAAGCTCGGCTGCGTGATGCTGACCGGAAATGTGCTTGGCTCCTGCGGCGCGTTGCCAGACGGGCTTGCAGGCTGGGGCAGCGCGGTGTTCGAGGGGCTTGCGGATTTCTCGATGGAGGCGGCGCTCCTCGTGTTCCAGGGGGTCTGGCCGGTCATCAAGCCGATGGCGCTCGGTTCGTTGCCGATCGGTGCATTGGCGGCTGGTGTGTCCTATATTCTGGTGCGTCAGATGGTGGAACTGCGTCAGCGGCGGCGGCGCGAGCGCATCGTCGGTCTATCGAACGGCGCGCTGCAGTTGCCGGGCGGCACCCGGACCCAGAGCATCTAGAGCGCATGAGCACTCGCAGCGACTTACGCCTTGGCGTCAACATTGACCACGTTGCCACCATCCGCAACGCACGTGGCGGCGTTCACCCCGACCCGGTGCGCGCAGCGCGGCTTGCGGCAGAAGCCGGCGCGGACGGGATCACGGCACATCTGCGCGAGGATCGCCGGCACATCTGCGACGATGACATCGCGCGGCTGAAGGCAGAGATCGATCTGCCGCTCAACCTGGAGATGGCCGCGACGGACGAGATGCGCGACATCGCGCTGCGCCACCGGCCCCATGCCTGCTGCCTCGTGCCGGAGCGGCGCGCGGAACTCACGACCGAGGGCGGGCTGGATGTCGCTGGCCACAGCGGCATGTTGCACCCATTCATCGACGCACTGCGGGAAGCGGGCATACGGGTGTCGCTTTTCATCGATGCGGACCCGCGCCAGATCGAAGCCGCCAGCGCGCTCGGCGCGCCGGTGGTGGAGCTGCACACCGGCGCCTACTGCGACGCTGCGGTCAAGGCCGACCACCATGCGCGCGAGGCCGAACTTGATCGCCTGCGCGCGGGCGCGCGGCTGGCCGCGGCGTCGGGGCTGGAGGTCCATGCGGGCCACGGCCTGAACTTCGACACGGTCGCGCAGATTGCCGAAATGCCCGAGATCGTGGAGCTGAACATCGGCCACTTCCTGATCGGCGAGGCGATCTTCTCCGGCCTCGACTCGGCCGTCCGGCGCATGCGCGCGCTCATGCAGAAGGCCCGCGCCGGCGCGACCGGCAGCCTCAGCGCCTGAACCGCCATGATCCTTGGTCTTGGCAACGACATCATCGACATCCGGCGGATCGAAGCCACGATAGAACGCTACGGCGAGCGGTTCCTGAATCGCGTTTTCACCGACATCGAGCGGCAGAAATCCGATCGCCGGAGGCTTCGCGCGGAATCCTACGCCAAACGCTTCGCCGCCAAGGAAGCCTGCGCCAAGGCGCTCGGCACCGGCTTTCGCAACGGCGTGTTCTGGCGCGACATGGGCGTCGTCAACCTGCCCTCCGGCCGCCCCACGATGAAGCTGACCGGCGGCGCGGCGCGTCAGCTTGAAAGTCTCGTGCCCCAAGGCCATGAGCCGCGCATCGACCTCACCATCACCGACGACTACCCGCAGGCGCAAGCGGTGGTGATCATTTCCGCAGTCCCGGTCAGGCACACGTCAAAATCGTAAAAGCCGCGCTTTACCGCTAGAGCCCAAGAAGAGCCGCGCGACGATCGCCCCAACACCGGACAGGCGCCAGATAAGCGGCGCGATTGCACCCAATTCTGCTTGTCGCAATGCCTGAAATCCTGCATATTACGCGCATCGGGCGGCATTCTCGACCCGGTGGATGAACTG
>CAYYSM010000118.1:0-7385 GCA_964474225.1 uncultured Hyphomicrobiaceae bacterium | reverse complement strand
GTGTCGATGTCGATGCGATTCGCGCGGATGTCCGCCTCCGGCACCGGGGTGTGGCCGTGAATGACGAACTTGCCGAGATCGCCTTCGAAACCCAGAAACGGCTCGCGGATCCAGATCAGGTCGCGCTCCAGCTGCGCATCTAGCGGCACGCCCGGGCGCACGCCGGCATGAACGAACATGTAGTCACCGACGACAACGGATGTCTCCAGACCCCGCAACAGCTTCAGATGCGCGTCAGGAATAGCCTCCAGCGCCATGTGACGCAGACGCTCCGGGCTGTCCTCCGGCGCCGCCGCGAGGTCGATGTCGTAAGACTCCAGCGTGGTCACGCCGCCATTCGCCGCCCACTGGAAGAACACCGAAGCGTCGGCCAGGAAATCGAGAAACATCACCTCGTGATTGCCCTTGAGCAGATGCGTGGTGAACCGCGCGTCGCCCTTCAGCCGGACAAGCTGGTCGAGGACGCCGGCGCTTTCTCCGCCCCGATCCACGTAGTCCCCGACGAAGACCAGAATCGTCTCTCGCACCGGCGGCGCAGCGTTGCTATCACGTATGATGCGTTGCATCATGTCGGCGAGCAGGTCGGCCCGGCCGTGAATATCACCGATCGCATAGACCCTGACGCCATTGGGGACCCGTGGTTCTTTCGGCTCGTTGTCCGTGCTCTGCGAGCGGGTTTCCCTTGCCATGAAAGGTCTCCTGACACGCGACGGCGGCGCGTTCTGAATGGTGTCGGTATTCCGTTGCTTTTCGGCTTTGAATTTGCTCAGTGATGCCGTATTTCCCCGATAAACAAAGGGTTAAGTGGAGACTCACTGGCGATTACAACTCGTTGGTGTATCGATTTGATTGCTTGCGATCCTGTCAGGTTCCGATTATCCGCGACTGGAACCACACGGCTGCCTTGTGGCCATCGGCGGCGCGGCACCGCTCGACGCGTAACGGACCACGAGGCGCTGACAGGCGATCCACGCACAGTATAAGGCCATGATCCCAGCCCGGGACAAGGAGTTCGACATGTCCAGCTCGACCAGCCCGAAACCCTCAGGCGAAACGACCGCTCCGCCAAAGACGGAGGAGGAAGGGCGCGCGCGCGAGGCGGCGAGCCATGCGGATCCCGCTGCCGAGGCGGCCAATACGGGAGAGGATAAATCCGCGAACGGCGCGGCTGACGGCAAGGCTGACGCCGACGCAGAGGCCACCGAGGCTCAAGCCGACAGCAAACCCGGCGAGCCGGAGCCGGCTGACGCCGAGGCAGATACAGCGAGAACGAACGACGATGAGCCAACGCGGACAGAGTCAGCGTCTGAACCGTCCAGCGCGGCGGACGACGAGCCGGAAGACGACGAACCGCTCGATCTGCGCGCCCTTTTCGCCAGCGACGAGCCGGAATTCGCCGACCCAACCGACACTTTCGAGATGGCGCGCGGCGCAAAACCGGAACCGCGCGCAGGCGCGAGCGAACCAACCTCCCCAGGCGCGGCCGAACTCCAGCCAGACAGCGACACAGACCTGCCGTTCGATCTCCCGGCTGACAGTGTGACCAGCGACAGCGAGACGAGCGATGCCGGCGCGGAAAGCGGGCTCGCCGGTCTTGGCGGCGGCAGCGCGGCGGAGGACAGTGCGGCGGCCAACGCCTTCGGCGGCACGCCGGGCGACCCCCTGGCGGACGCCGTGCAGTCGGCACTGCGCAGCGTGTACGGCGAAGACGAGCAAGGCGAGAACCACGGCTATACGCGCGACAAGGGCGAAGGCGCGAGCGGTCCGATTCTGCAATGGGCGGGCGCGAACGTGGCGGAAGACGCCTCTGCGCAGCCGGACGACTTCACCCTGGAGCCAACCGACGAGCGGCCAGACAAGGCCGCGATCGACGAGGAAACCACCGAAGCGGTCCTGAGCTATCTCTACGAGCATGTCGGCAGCGAGGACACCGGCGAAACGGCTTCACCCGCCGCACCGGACCCCGCCAGCGACGGCGTTGATGCCCGCGACCGCATGGATCACCGAAGCGAGGACGCCTGGGCGGCGCTCGCGCAACAGGGCGACACGGAGATGCCCGCAGCGCGCACAGCCGGATATGCCGGTCCGACCGGTCTGGACCCGGCGCAGCCAGCAGAGGCGCCGCGCCCGACGGCTCAGGCGCAGTCTGCGCCGTCCGAGACCTTCTATCCGCCGGTGGATGTGGGCGCCATCGACACCGAGCCGAGCGGCAAGTTGCTTGGCGCGGCCGGTCTGGGCCTGATCGGCGGCATCGCGGCGACCGGCGTGGCGGCGGTGTTCGTGTTCAACTCTTTCGTGACGCAGCAGGACCCGGCAGCCACGCAACAGCGCGCGAGCGCGCAGCTTGCCGAAACGCCTGCCGGCACGACCGGGACTGGCGATCGGACGGAACCGCCCGCCGAGCCGTCCGGCGCGAACCAGGCGACGACCACCGCTGAGACGGCCGCGACCGGAACCGCGACCTCCGAGAATACGCAGACAGCGGCGACCACACCGGAGTTGAACCCCCCGGCCACAACACCCGCCGCAACGGAAGCGAACGAATCCGCCAGCGCGCTGATCGACGCAAACGCCGTCTCTGGCCGCGCGGGCCAGGCCATTCCGCTGGCTCTCTCGGTGGCGGACAGCGACGGCGACCGCTTCATCCGGATCACCGGCCTGCCTGAGGGCGTACGACTTTCGGCCGGCGTGGATACAGGCAACGGAAGCTGGCTGTTGTCGGCGGGACGCGCCAGCGATCTGACGCTAAGCGCGCCCGAGGATTTCGCCGGCGCATTTAGTCTTCAGGCGCAGCTTCTCGGCGCGGATGCGCGCACGCCGCTGAGCGACCGCGTCTCGTTCGATGTTCAGGTCGCGGCAACTCAGATGGCCGAGGCCGAGGCTGCCGAGACGCGCACAGCCGCGGTCGCCGCGGAAACTTCGCCCGCGACCGAACCGGCGGCGTCTCCGATCGAGCAGGCGGAGAGTCTGCTGCGCGCGGGCGACGTTCAAGGGGCGCGGGACATCCTCCGCGCCGAGACGGAGGCGGGCAGCGCGCGGGCCGCGCTCGCGCTCGGCACATCCTATGATCCGCGCACGTTCACAGGGCTGAGCTCGCCGAATGCCAGCCCGGACGCCACCGAGGCATTCCGCTGGTATCAGCGCGCGGCGGAACTGGGCAATCCCAACGGGAACAGCCAGATCAACGAGTTGAAGGCCTGGCTGCTGCGCTAATCCCGGGCGCTTGCCATCGCGGACGGTTGTGCTGACGCTCCTGCGATCGGCGCGGGCTGCGGCGCGCGCGATGCAGGTTTCGGCCCCCGCCAGGGTTGCGACTTGTACCAGGCGGTCACATAAGCGATCGCGATCAGCAAGCCGAAGCCTGCGATGTTCACCAGCGCGAAGGTCAGCGGCGCGCGCCCGGTAAAGTCGAGCGCCGCGCCGGCCATCTGCGCCAGCACCATGCTCGTCAGGAACACCGCCAGCGACTGCTGCCCGACCTTCTGCACCACCGCGACAAACCCGCCCCACAGGCCGCCGCCGAGCAGCCGCCGCCCGTGCTCACCCGCCGCCGCCCAGGCGAGATACGCCAACGCAAGAAAGTGCAGATAGCGGAAGAGGCCGAAATCGGTCTTGGCGATCAGTGGGCCGAGCGCCTCGCGCCAGGCCATGAACATCGGCACTTCGGTGTAGATGCGGTACCACGCCACCGGGATCGTCAGAACCACGACAGCAAGCGCCGCGGCAATCAGCGCGCGGTTGACCGGCGGCGCGGGGATCCAGCCGCGCATGAAGGCAAAGCCGGTGAAGAATACGAGTTGCCAGCCGAACGGGTTGAAGAACCATTCGCGCTCGCTCCACGGCTCGGCCGGCAACCACAGCCAGCCCAGATTGGCGCCGAGCCAGACCGCGCCGATGAATGCGGCGGCCAGATACGGGCTTCGCCAGCCAAGCAGCACCACGACCGGCATCATTGCCAGAATGACGAGATACATCGGCAGGATGTCGAAATAGTTTGGCACATAGGTCAGAGTCAGCAGGCCGACCAGGTTGCTCGCCGTGTTGTCGAAGAACCAGACCAGGTTGAGCCGGTCGCGGAAGTGGTTTTCCTCGCCGTACCAGCCCGTCGCGTCGAGGCCCACGACCATCGCCGCGATAATCAGGAACAGCGCGATGTGGCTCCAGTAGACCTGCCAGACTCGGTGGCTCACCCGCGCCGCGCCCATCCACCAGCCGCGCTCGTCGAACACGCGGCCAAAGGCGATCGCCGAAGCCATGCCGGAGCAGAACACGAAAATCTCGGTGGCGTCGGAAAAGCCGAAGCGCGCGGGGATCCAGAGCGTCCAGACATTCAGCGGGATATGGGCGATAAAGATGATGAACATGCCCAGGCCGCGGAAAAAGTCCAGCCGCGGGTCGCGCGGGCGGCGGCCAGTCGGCGCGCTCTCGAAATTCATGCTGGCAAGTCCCTCTCAGCCCCGGCTTTGGTCCCGCGCGACGGCGCGGCGTGCCAGATTGCTACGCTGGCACTGTGCCGCGGCTGTGGCCGGCCTGTGGTATTCCTGCGCACAGTAGGGTGCGAACCCAAGGCCGCCCAAATGACGGCTGCTCACGGCGGCTCAAAATTTTGTGCTTGGTGGGGCGAACAGGGAGCGCGTAGGCGGAAGGGGATGGCCGCCGCGGGAACCGCGCAGAACAATTGCTCGCGCCAGAAGGCGCGTCATGCCGTTCCACGGTCCCGCTGGCGGTCCCTACTGGCTCTGCTGCGACTGCTGGAGGGCTTCGATGAACTGGCGCGCGTAATGCCGCCGCTCATCTTCCTCCATTTCATCCAGCGGCTTGTCGATGCCCGCGGCCTGCAGGGCCTGCTCAAGCGCCGGGCGCATCTTCTCGTCGCCAAGCAGCGCGTCCACCAGATGCTCCGGCACTTCGGTGGCTTCGGCCTGCTGCTGTTGCTGATGGATCACCTGACGCAGAACATCGCGCTGCGTCTCCTGCGTCATGTCATCGAGCGGGGTGTCGATCTCGTTCGCTTCGAGAATCTGGCCGAGCTTGGAGCGGATGCCCGGATCGGTCAGCATCTGGTCGAGTTCGGCATCGGTCGGGAGGTTGCCGCTATCATCTGAAGTCAAAAGATGCTCCTGACGTTTCGAGTACAAGTTCCCACGGCCGCACCGCGGGGCAGGCGTTTATCCACACCTCAACCGAATATCGGGCACAAGTCGCCGCGCGTCAAACGCAGCGCCCGACGGCTCCACAGTCTGCGGGCCACCCTTGCCCGGCAATTTGATCTGCATTAAAGTGTTATGTTATAACATAATGGAGGAGCTTTCATGGACACGACGCCTGAGCCGCAATCCAGCAAAGCAGATGCGCGCCTGCCCGTGACCGTCCTTTCGGGCTTTCTAGGGGCGGGCAAGACGACACTTCTCAACCATGTGCTCAATAATCGCGAAGGTCGCCGCGTCGCGGTGATCGTCAACGACATGAGCGAGATCAACATCGACGCGGATCTCGTGCAGCATGGTGGCGCGGAGTTGTCGCGCACCGACGAAACGCTCGTGGAAATGACCAATGGCTGCATTTGCTGC
Source organism: uncultured Hyphomicrobiaceae bacterium (assembly GCA_964474225.1). Classification (GTDB taxonomy): domain Bacteria; phylum Pseudomonadota; class Alphaproteobacteria; order Rhizobiales; family Rhodomicrobiaceae; genus Dichotomicrobium. The sequence continues at coordinate 1,815 of CAYYSM010000118.1, read as the reverse complement.
ACGCTGCGCGAGGATTTGCTCAAAGAGGTCGCGCGGCTGGCGGGCGACGGACGCTTCGACTACCTGCTGATCGAATCGACCGGGATTTCCGAGCCGCTTCCTGTGGCCGCTACGTTCCATTTCGAGGACGAAAACGGCGAGTCTCTGGCCGACAAGGCGCGGCTCGACACGATGCTTACGGTGGTGGACGCGGCCAGCCTGCTGCGCGATTACGCCTCCACCGATTTCCTGAAGGATCGTGGAGAAGCCGCCGGCGACGAGGACAACCGCACATTGGTTGATTTGCTAGTCGATCAAATTGAATTCGCTGACGTGATCGTTCTCAACAAGGCCAGCAGCGCGACCCCGGAAGACCTCGAAACCGCGCGGCGCGTCATCGCGGGTTTGAACGCGGACGCAAAGGTAATCGAAGCTGATTACAGCGCGGTCCCGCTCGCCGACGTGTTGGATACGGGGCGCTTCGACTACGCCAAGGCGCAGACCCACCCGCTCTGGGCGAAGGAGCTTTACAACTTTCAGGAGCACGTGCCCGAAACAGAAGAATACGGCGTCCGGAGCTTCGTTTATCGCGCCCGCGCGCCGTTCGACCCGGCGAAGTTTCACGATTTCGTCAATTCCTCCTGGGCTGGGATCATCCGCGCGAAGGGCTTCTTCTGGCTAGCAACGCGGCCGGAATGGGTGGCGGAGTTAAGCCAGGCGGGCGCGTTCGTCCACACCGGCGCGGTCGGCTATTGGTGGGCGTCGGTGCCGCGCCAGGATTGGCCGGAAAACCCCGAGTTGGTGGCGAAGGTGCGCGAGCGCTGGCATCCGGCCTATGCCGACCGCCGCCAGGAATTGGTGTTCATCGGGCTGGATTTTGATGAAGCGGAGTTGAGGGCTCGACTCGATGCGTGTCTGATCGACGCGGCCGAAGACGGCGGCTTTGATCCCGCGCGCTGGCGGCATCTGCCCGATCCGTTCCCTGCCTGGCGGCGGCAAGCTGCGGCCTGAAGCCGCGTCAGGCGACGCGGTCGCGCGGCTCGTTTCCCGCGAAGAACGCATCGAGATTGTCGAGCGCGCGGAAGCCCATCGCGTCGCGGGTCTCGCGCGTGGCGCTGCCGATATGCGGGAGCATGAAAATATTGTCCAACGCGGCAAACGCCGGGTTGCCGCCCGGCTCGGTCTTGAACATGTCCAGCCCCGCCGCCGCGAGCTTGCCGGATTGCAGCGCGGCGAACAGCGCATCCTCGTCCACCAGCTTGCCGCGCGCGGTGTTCACGAGGATCGCGCCGTCGGGCAAGAGCGCGAGGCGCTCGGCGTTCATCAGGTTCTCGGTCTCCGGCGTCGCCGGGCAGTGCAGCGACACGAAATCGCAGTGCGGCAGCAGGTCCTCGACCGTCTCGTGGTAGATCGCGCCGCGCTCCTGCTCGGGCGGCAGGCGGTTCCGGTTGTAGTAATGGATTTCCATGTCGAAGCCCGCGACCAGCTTGGCGAAGGCCTGTCCGACACGGCCCATGCCGACGATGCCGAGGCGCTTGTCGGTTATCTGCGTGCCGACCATGAAGGACGGGCTCCAGCTGTCCCATTCGCCCGCGCGCACCAGCCGGTCGCCCTCGCCCGCGCGGCGTGCGGCGGCGAGCATGAGCAGCAGCGCGATCTCGGCGGTCGCCTTCGACAGCACATCCGGCGTATTGGTCACAACGATGCCCCGGCTTTTCAGCGCGTCGAGGTCGCAGTGGTCCACGCCCACCGAATGGTTGGCGATGATCTTCACGCGCGGATCGAGCCGCGCGACCGTCTCGGCGTCGAAGATTTCCGAATGACACGGCAGGATCG
>CAYYSM010000117.1:0-7389 GCA_964474225.1 uncultured Hyphomicrobiaceae bacterium | reverse complement strand
AGAAGGTGCGCAAGGTGCTGAAGATCGCCAAGGAGCCGATCAGCCTGGAGACCCCTATCGGCGAGGAGGACGATTCCAACCTGGGCGACTTCATCGAGGACAAGAACGTGACGCTGCCGATCGACGCGGCGATCCAGTCCAACCTGCGCGAGACGACCACGCGTGTGCTGGCGAGCCTGACCCCGCGCGAGGAACGCGTGCTGCGGATGCGCTTCGGCATCGGCATGAACACCGACCACACGCTGGAAGAGGTCGGCCAGCAGTTCTCGGTGACGCGCGAGCGTATCCGCCAGATCGAGGCGAAGGCGCTGCGCAAGCTCAAGCACCCGAGCCGCAGCCGCAAGCTGCGCAGCTTCCTGGATAATTAGGGGGGGGCATCCACGTCTATTTGTGGAATTCCGCGACCGTTTGTTCTGTGCAAAGAGATGCCATCTTATAATTGCCGTGCTGCCCACAAAGAGAGGTGCACGTGGCTAGAAAGCGCATTTTTACTGTAGGATTTGAGCTTCCTCGTTCAGAATTTGAGTATGTCCCGTTTAGTTCTGATCAGTCGTTGCTTGATGCGGACATCACTCTTTACAAAACCACGCTTGGAAAATGTCAGTGTGAGCGAGGTCGCGAATTTTATGGCAGGCCCGTTCTTACAACTAAATCTGCCATCGCAAAGAATGACCAAATCAGACATTGGCGTGAAGAAATATTACGCGCATGCAAAGCAGGACGACTAATAATTGTATATCTAGCAAAAGAAGAAAGGTATTATAGGCGATTTAAGGGTGACAAACATGGGCTAATATCTTCCTACGACCCAATTCCCGAGATAAGAACGGTAACTCCTAAGTCCGGAAATAAGATCAGAGTCGCTTCCCAAGCTACCTATCTAAGGGCTTATTGGGAAAAATTTTCTCAATATTCTTCATACCAAGTTGAGATTGAAGGTGACTTTGATGAAGTAATCCTTCGTCCGCAAGACAGCGAACGGGTTGTGGGGGCACTGAGCCGCATAGGAGAAGGTTGCATCCTCTTTCTTCCTCCTTTGCATATTTATGAGGAGCTGATCCTCAACTCTCAGGGAAGTAATGTTCACCATGAAGAAGCGAAACTTAAGAAGCAACTTTTTTCAGTTCTTAAGGAATTATCAGATAGGGTAAATGAATTTGCTCACGCGACACAGCCACCTGATTGGTGCCTGACCGCAGAATATCGTCTGAGTGAGGAGGACTCCTTAGAGACGAAAGTTGGTGAATGCCTCTCGCAGCTAGAACAGCTTGAGGTTAGAAAAAATGAGTTAATAAAGGAGTTAGAGGAAGTTGGGAGCCTCAGGCGGCTACTGTTCGAGCAAGGCAAGCCTCTAGAAGACGCTGTATTAGAAGCCATGGAGCTATTTGGGTTCCATGCGGAGAAATTTGCTGAAGGTGACTCGGAATTTGATGGGGTATTTGTTAGTGATGAGGGGCGGTGCTTAGGCGAGGCTGAAGGCAGAGATAATAGGGCTGTCGACATAAGGAAATTTAGCCAATTGCATCGCAATCTTTCAGAAGATCTTGCGCGGGACGAGGTGGAGGAGTGCGCTAAAGGGATCCTCTTCGGAAATGCACATCGCCTGCTTCCAGTCGAAAAGCGTAGCGATTTCTTTACTTCAAAATGTATATCGGCTGCAAAGCAGAACAGGGTTGCGCTGGTGCGAACGCCGGACCTTTTCTTTCCTGCGAAATACTTGAAGGAGCATCCTTCGGATATCGAGTTCGCTCGTAGATGTCGTGAAGCGATATTCGCCGCTGAGGGTGAGGTAGTCGAGTTCCCGGTACCACCCAAGACGAAAGAAAAGACCCGGATTGAGACGTCGAATTTGACAGCCAGTGACGTACTGTCAGACACGTCAAAGGCTACGACATAAACTTAGCTGAAACCTACACACCAGAATCAAATTCGCCGCCTCGGCGGGCGGCGGACGGGTAGGCTGTCAGACTTGGAAGCGGTGGAGTTCGGCGCCATACTCGCGGAGCCATCGCCGCGCGGCGTTCATCTCGGGCATGGTGTCGCGTACCAGCCGCCAGAAGCGCGGCCCGTGGTTCATCTCGCGCAGATGCGCCACCTCATGCGCGGCGACGTAATCCAGCACGAAGCCCGGCGCGAAGATCAGCCGCCAGGAGAACGACAGCGAACCGGAACACGAGCACGATCCCCAGCGCGTCGACTGGTCGCGCACGCTGATGCGCTTCGGCGCGACGTCGAGCGCGCCCGCATGATGCGCCACACGCTCCGACAGGTCCGCGCGGGCCTGCGCCTTCAGCCAGTCGGCCAGACGGCGCGGCGCATGGTCCGGCGCGCCGCTCACCCGCAGGCGCGGCAGCGCGGCCTCCGTCACCTCGCGGTCCGCCCAGAAACCGTGCCAGACGCCGTCGCCCTCGCCTTCGCGCATCACGACGCTCTCCGCCCGGACGGGGCCAATAAACTCCACCTTGTGCGCCATACCGCGCAGCGGGATCACCTCGCCGCAGGCCAGCGGCACCGGCTGAGGCAGCTTGCGCGTCTGGTCCTGCAGCCAGTTCAGATGCCGCGCCACGAATTCGCCCGCATCCTCCAGCCGCGCCCTGCGCGGCAGCGTGAGGATCGCCGCCCTGCGCGTATGGCTCACCTTGAGCGACAGGCGCGTCGCCCGCGGCGAGCGCCGCACCTCCAGCGGGCAGTCGAGCCCCTTGATCTTGACCTGATTGGTTGCCGCGCCGCCCGCCACAGCGCCCGCGTGAAGCATGTCCATCGGATGTCCCCCCGTTTGAAACCCCGATCCGCCGAATGTTTGCCGCCAGATGATCACGCTAACGCAGCACCGGTATCCCCTGAACCCTTTAAAATTGTGCATCGGGGATAAAGTTTGAGATTACCACAGGTAAATGGCGGGTACAGACTTTTTTAACGTGCTGCAACCCGGTCTGCAACCAATGGTTAACCCGTGGCCTGCGCGCCCGTCTGCGGCGGCTGCGCCTCGGCGGGCTGCTCTTCTTCCTCTTCATGCGTGAGCGGGTCGACGGTGGAGACCGTCTGGCCGACGCGCACGGCATCGAGGAACTCGCCGCGATCTTCGGCCGGGCGGGCCTCGCGCTGGCTGATGCGGTAAAGCGTGAAGGCGAGCAGGATCGCGTGCAGCGCGGCGGTGGTGTAGAACAGCCCGCCGAGGCCGACCGCCACGATCACATTCGACGCGATCAACGGCCCGACCACCGCGCCCGCGCCCCAGATCAGCAACAGCCCGCTCGCCGCTTCGACGAAGCCGTCATGCTCCACCGAGTCGTTCATATGCGCGACGCAAAGCATGTAGAGCGGGAAGGACAGGAAGCCGAAAATCCCGGTCAGGGTCAGCGCCACCGGGCCGGTGTCGGCCCCAAACAGGCTCATCGCCAGCCCCGCGATGACCGACAGGAAGGCCGCCGCCGCGATCACCAGCCGGCGGTCCATCCGGTCGGAAATCAGCCCCAGCGGCCACTGCCCGATCGCGCCGAGCAGGATCATCACGGTCATGAAGATGGCGATGTCCTGCGTGCTGGCCGCCCCGCCGCCGAAGAAAATCGGCGCCAGCGACCAGATCGCGCCGCCTGTCGCGCCGACGATGAAGCTGCCGGCCATACCGACGGGCGAAATGCGGTAGAGGTGGCGGAAGCGGATATGGATGTATTCGATCGGCTCAGGCTGGGGCGAGCGCGACAGCGCGACCGGCACCGCGGCGACCGACACCAGGATCGAGGCATAGAGGAACAGCGGGAACCCGCTGGGGCTGTCAACCGCCAGCAGCAGCTGGCCCATGCCGAGCATCCCGAAGCTGATGATAGCGTAAAACGCGAAGATCACTCCGCGCGTAACGTTGGACGCGCGGGCGTTCAGCCAGCTTTCGATGACCATGTAGAGGATCGCGAAACACGCTCCCGAGCCGGCGCGCACGACCAGCCAGAACACCGGATCGACGATCAGCGGATGGGTCAGCACCAGCGCGGAGGCCAGCGCCACCATCGCGGTGAAGGTGCGGATGTGCCCGGAATTGCGCACCAGCCACGGCCCAAAATAGCAGCCCGCGACGAAACCGAAGAAATAGGCCGAACCAAGCGCGCCGAGCTGGAGCTGGGTGAAGGCCTCGACCTGCGCGCGCACGGGCAAAAGCGTGCCCTGCAACCCGTTGCCGAGCTGGAGCAGACCGACGCCCAGCAATAGCGCCGAAATGGGAGCGACGTTCGCGAGCATCGTCCACCGTGCGAGTTGAGCGCGCCCCGGGGCTGGAAGCCGCGCGGCGCGCAAATTTCGCCATCGGGCAGCCGGCGATCATTGTCAAATGAATTGTCCGAAGATCAGCCCTGATCGGCGTTGTCGTCAGAGCCGCGCTGTTCGCCCTTGCGCCGGGCGCGCGCCTGGGCCTTGCGCTTGCGCAGGTTCGCGCGCAGCGCTTCCGCGAGACGGGTCTGCCGGTGGTCCTTCTCGGGGGTCTTGTGGTCGGGATCGTCGCTCATGTCGAAAAGGTAGGGATCGCGCTCGCCTTCAAGATAGCGCGCGACAGCGGTCGGCGAAACCCGCGGGAATGGAGAGCCCCTCCGACCGGCGACGCCTCATGGATGAAACGCCGGACGGCCTTAGCCGTTGGACCCCGCGCCAATTCGATTTCCCCCTTGCCCCAGCGGCCTTGGTGACTTATTCAACACAGGTAGGCTGCTGTAGCTCAGGGGTAGAGCACTCCCTTGGTAAGGGAGAGGTCGTGAGTTCAATTCTCACCAGCAGCACCAGTAAAATCAAGGGCTTAGCCCGAAATCGCCCCGCCAGAAGTTGCCTTTTCGTTCCGCTTTCTGGCTGTGTTTGCCTGCCCGATTGGCAAGTTTCTGACAAGTAGGAGGCAAGCCATGTTCGCGTTCTGTACCGCTCAGGGCGCACGCACGGCATGGAGCGCCCTTCACCAACCGGCCCCGGCTCAGTCCGTTGGCATCAGCCCATAACTGTTGGGCCTCGCCGACAGAAACGCTTCAACCGAACATCTGTGAGGCTGTCGATCGCCTTAGCATCGACAAATCCTCGGGGTCGCGTACGGATACAATGAATCGGCCTCGTCGCTCGATGAACGACTTGCCCGTCCCGTAAAGAGCGTCTAGAGACTGGGGAACCGCCAAAGCTATTTTCAACATCTGTCTGCAGTTGGCACGTGAGTCCAACAACACAATGCGGGCCCATATAAATTGTCGATGCCGCGCCATACAGCGCACTTGGAGAAGGTTGGGCATCATACTGTGAGGCAGATGAGGCTTGGCTTTGTCACCAAGTGAAATGAAGACCGAGCATCGACTTGCGGGCTGCCAAACGGAGGGGGCATGTGATGACGGGCAAACGCATTATTGTTCACGTTGGTCAATCGAAGGCTGGCAGTTCAACGCTTCAAGCCAGTCTCAAAAAATCCAAGAGTGTTCTACAGCATAACGGAGTGTGCTATGTTCCAGCACCTACGTCCTTGTTGGGAACGATTGCCGGCGTCAATCAATACTCTTTTACACAAAAATACAGAAGCACAATAAAACAGTTGATCGACCGTGCTATATACTCAAAATCTGATGTAGTGATTCTGAGTAGCGAGTTTCTTTTTGGAGGCAGCTCTCAGTCTCTTCGTTCATATTTACAACAATGGAGCGACAACATTGAGATTGTCATTTATATAAGAGATCCATTGACTAGATATATCTCCAGTCAGCAGCAAATCCTCAAAAAGACGGACCGGATGTCAACGCCACACGAATGGAACGGCGGCTACGAAAAAATTCCACAATGGAAGCATGAGTTTGGCGATGCGTGCCGATTAATCCCGTTTGTCCCCGAGCGTTTGCACGACGGGTGCATCGTAAAAGATTTTGCGTACGCCATCCTCGGATGGAGCTCGCAAGAAGCTAAGATGCTAAAAGTTGTGAACTCAAATATCTCTGAAAGAGCTGAAGTGACTAACATCATTCAGAGCTACTTCAGAGCTGTGCATCCAAATGAGCCTCGTCGCTCACGCCGACATGCAAACCGTCTCAGGAATATGCTTCAAGAAATATGTACGTCGGACGGCCTAGGCACAAAGTCCAGAGCAAACGAGCATACAAGACAGATCTTGCTAGCAAGACATGCTGATCAATTACGCATCCTTAAGAATAAATATGGTGTTGAATTCAATAAAATATTCTATGACGACATAGAAAAATCCAAACTTAGGGATATATCTGCAGAGTTTGACAGGTTTTCTGATATTGCCGTGGTTGATCCTGATGTGGAGCGCTATATAACAATGAAAGCCATAGGGCGCTTGCAAGAAGCAAAGGGACTACCACGCATCTGGCGAAGTGTCGAAGAAATCATTCGGAAGCGTCAGCCCGATCACATGCGGAAGAGGCTTAGCTTGGGCGGTATCAAACGGCTCATGAACAACTGAAGTAAATTCCGATAACCCTGGTCAAGACGAGAAGGTATTGCTGACCCATCAGGGTCTTGAACTCGGCCTGGCCATCCAGGTAGGCTTTGATTGTCTCCATGAGGTTGTTTCGTTGAACTCATGCACACCCTGTATTTAAGCGTGCAAATCGTAAAATAAAGTAATCAGGTGCGCTCTCCGCTATCATCGGCGGTACGGCCACTATTGCTGTCGTCGATAAAGGCGCCAGCGCCCTCGATCAATTCTTCTGCCGATTCGTCACCTTCGGGCGGCGGCGACGGGAATTGCGGCGGAATATCCAGGTACTCGGCGGTGTTGAGGTTTTCGGTCTCCGTGACCGCGTCCACATCGCCGGTCGCAAGCACCACGGCGCGGGCCTCAGCCTTGGTCATGATCTGCGGAACCTCGCGGACCGCGCGAGCCACATTCACAGCCGAACGGGCCATCTGCGCAGCGGTTTGCGCAACCTCGAGCGGGTTCAGGCGGAACGGATCGGTCAGCCCCAGAGCCTGGCCGAAGGGCTGTTGCTGGTACATGGCTTCCCAAAGATAGGTGCCGGCGCGGGCTCTGCGGATCTGATCAAGCCGTTTGACGTCATAACGCTCGGGGAACAGCGGTTCGCCTTCTTTACGGCCCAGCGCATCACCCGGCATGGCGATGGCGGGCAGTGAAATCACCTCCCAATCATCCATGACCCGTGTCACGCGACCGATCAGGTCGTCCGAATGCCACCTTGTGGCGACGATGATGACCGTGGCGCCTGGTTCGAGACGGGTGTCGAGGTTGGCAAGAAACTGCATCCATTGGCGTTCACGAAAGGCCGGGCTTAACGCTTCGGTAATGTCTTTAATGTAATCATCTATGATGACCAGGTGGCCGCCCTTGCCGGTGACGCCGCCATTGATCCCGAGGAAATGCGCCTCGGAACCGGCATCGGTTTCGAACCGGTCCACGCG
>CAYYSM010000116.1:3965-7456 GCA_964474225.1 uncultured Hyphomicrobiaceae bacterium | reverse complement strand
TCATGGCGGCACGCTGGACCCGCTGGCCACCGGCGTCTTGCCGATCGCCTTCGGCGAGGCCACCAAGACGGTCCCCTATGCCGTGGACTCCGAGAAGGGCTATCGCTTCACCGTCCGCTGGGGCGCGGAAACCACCACGGATGACAGCGAGGGCGAAGTTGTCGAGGAAAACGAGGCCCGCCCCACGCGCGAGCAGATCGAGGCGGCGCTGGACGACTTCCGCGGCGAGATCGAGCAGACGCCGCCGCGCTTCTCCGCGGTCAAGGTCGAGGGCGCGCGCGCCTATGACCTCGCCCGCGAGGGCGAGGCTTTCGAGCTGCGCCCGCGCACGGTGGACGTGCACCGGCTGGAAATCATCGACATTCCCGACCGCGACACCTGCGTCTTCGAGGCGGATTGCGGCCGCGGCACCTATGTCCGCGCGATCGCCCGCGATCTGGGCCGCGCGCTGGGCTGCCTCGGTCATATCTGCGCGCTGGAGCGCACGCGCGTGGGCGGCTTCCGCGTGGAAGAGGCCGTAACGCTGGAAGACATCGAAAACGCCTCGGCGGCCGGCCCGGAGGCGCTCCGCGCGCTGCTCGCGCCGGTGCACATGGCGCTGACCGCCCTGCCGGAAATCCGTCTCTCGCAACAGGACGCGGCCCGCGTGCGGCGCGGCCAGCCGGTGCTGCTGCGCGGGCGCGACGCGCCAATCCTCAATGCCAAGGCCTACGCCACCATGCGCGGCACGCTGGTCGCGCTCGGCGAGGTCTCGCATGGCGAATTCACCCCGGAGCGGGTGTTCAATTTGCCGGCGCCGTAGATACGAGACACGGCGCTTGACACGACCCACCATCTCGACGCATTCACCCCTTGCACGCTTGCTGGACGACATCCCGGCTCGCCGTGCGAACACAACCGGAAAAGGAGTTGACGATGTCGATTACACCGGAGCGCAAAAAGGCGCTGATCGAAGAGTTTGGCACAAAGCCCGGTGACACGGGCTCGCCGGAAGTGCAGATCGCGGTGCTGACCGAGCGCATCGCGAACCTGACCGAGCACTTCAAGTCGCACAAAAAGGACAACCATTCGCGGCGCGGCCTTCTCAAGCTGGTGAGCCAGCGCCGCCGCCTGCTCGATTACGTGAAGGCGAAAGACCGTCAGCGTTACCTGGACGTGATCCAGCGCCTCGGCATCCGCCGCTGACGGCACACCGCAGCGCGACAAGCAAGCCCGTCCAAGGCGAGAGGCTGCCGCCCATCGGGGAACGATTCCGGGCGGCGGCCACTTCGCTCTATGATGGACAGCAAAATCGCGGTACACCAACTATGCTCGCAAGAGACAGGAAGAAACGATGGCGCGGCAGTCCGGCCGAGCCAATATAATTGGAAGATCAATGTTCGACATACATCGCAAGGAAATCAGTTGGGGCGGACGTCCGCTCATCATGGAAACGGGCCGGATCGCCCGTCAGGCAGACGCCGCCGTCATGGTGACGTATGGCGAGACCTCCGTGCTGGCGACGGTCGTCGCCGAGAAGAAACCGAGAGAAGGTCTCGACTTCTTCCCCCTCACCGTGCACTACCAGGAGAAGACATACGCCGCCGGCAAGATCCCGGGCGGCTTTTTTAAACGCGAAGGCCGGCCGACCGAGAAGGAAACGCTGACCTCGCGCCTGATCGACCGGCCGATCCGCCCACTGTTCGCCGATGGCTTCAAGAACGAGACTCAGGTTATCGCCACCGTTCTCTCCCATGACATGGAGAACGATCCAGACATCGTCGCGATGGTCGCGGTTTCGGCCGCGCTCACGCTCTCAGGCATCCCGTTCCTCGGGCCGATCGGCGCAGCGCGCGTCGGCTATATCGAGGGTGACTACGTGTTGAACCCCGCGATCGACGACATGGCCGAGAGCAAGCTTGATCTCGTCGTGGCCGGCACCGGCGACGCGGTCATGATGGTCGAGTCCGAAGCGCACGAGTTGCCCGAGGAGGTCATGCTTGAGGCCGTGATGTTCGGCCACGAGCATTTCCAGCCCATCATCGACGCGATCATCGACCTCGCCGAGGCGGCGGCCAAGGAACCGTGGGAAGCGCCGGAGGCGGTCGAGTCCGAGTACAAGGAAAAGGTCGCCAAGCTGGCGAAAGACGGCCTGTCCAGCGCCTACAAGATCAGCGAAAAACAGGCGCGGCAGGAGAAGGTCGCCGAGGTCAAGGCGAAGGTCGTGCACGAGCTGGTGCCCGAGGACGATGATGGCTCAGCGGCTCAGGCCGTGTCCGAAGCCTTCAAGTCGTTGGAGAAAGACGTCGTTCGCGGCGACATCATCAAGACCAAGAAGCGGATCGACGGGCGTAACCTCGACCAGGTGCGCCCGATCAGTTCGGAAGTCGGCGTGCTGCCGCGCACCCATGGCTCGGCGCTATTCACCCGCGGCGAAACGCAGGCGCTCGTAGTCGCCACGCTCGGCACGGGCGAGGACGAACAGTTCGTGGATGCACTGGAGGGTACCTACAAGGAAACCTTCATGTTGCACTACAACTTCCCGCCGTTCTCGGTCGGCGAGACCGGCCGCGTCGGCAGCCCTGGACGCCGCGAGATCGGCCACGGCAAGCTCGCCTGGCGCGCGCTGCACCCGATGATGCCCGCGCAGGACGGCTTCCCCTACACGGTACGCATTGTCTCGGAGATCACCGAGTCGAATGGCTCATCTTCGATGGCGACGGTCTGCGGCACGTCGCTGGCGATGATGGACGCGGGCATCCCGCTCAAGAACCCGGTCGCGGGCATCGCGATGGGCCTCATCAAGGAGGACGACGACTTCGCCGTGCTTTCCGACATCCTCGGCGACGAGGATCATCTTGGCGATATGGACTTCAAGGTCGCCGGCACCGCCGATGGCGTAACGTCTCTGCAAATGGACATCAAGATCACCGGCATTAACCGGGAAATCATGCAGGTCGCGCTGGATCAGGCGAAGCAGGGTCGCCTGCACATCCTTGACGAGATGAAGAAGGCGCTCGATGAGGCTCGACCGGCGGTCGGGGCGCATGCTCCGCGCATCGAGATCATCCAGATCCCGACCGACAAGATCCGAGAGGTCATCGGCCCGGGCGGCGCGGTGATCCGCGCGATCGTTGAGGAAACCGGCGCCAAGATCGACATCAGCGACGACGGCACGGTGAAGATCGCCGCAGCGAACGAAGCGTCGATCGCAGACGCCATGAGCCGGATCAAGGGCCTGACCTCCGAGCCGGAGGTGGGCGAGATCTACAAGGGCAAGGTGGTCAAGGTCGTCGACTTTGGCGCGTTCGTGAACTTCTTCGGCGCGAAGGACGGACTGGTCCACATTTCCCAGCTTTCGGCGGAGCGGGCGAAGTCGGTCGGCGACTACGTCAAGGAAGGCGACCAGGTCTACGTCAAGCTGCTCGGCTTCGACGATCGCGGTAAGGTGCGCCTGTCCATGAAGATGGTCGACCAGGAGACCGGCAAGGAAATCAAGAAGGAAGACGCCG
>CAYYSM010000116.1:0-3865 GCA_964474225.1 uncultured Hyphomicrobiaceae bacterium | reverse complement strand
TCCATGAAGATGGTCGACCAGGAGACCGGCAAGGAAATCAAGAAGGAAGACGCCGCAGAGGCGTAACCTTCGCGAAAAGTCAACGCATCCGGCGCAAAATTGCCGGATGCAGACCTTGCGGACCTGTTTGCTGATGAAGAAAGACGGCAACAATAGGCGCGTTGGCCTCTTTGGGGGCGTCTTGGCGAGCCTCATGGTTGCCGTCATGCTCGCCACCGCGCCGATAGCGACGGCGCAGGACTCCCGCGACGCTTCTCCCGATCGCAAGGACGCCCGGCCCTACGACAGGGAACTGTTCCAGCTCGCCGAAGTGCTCGGCGCGGTCCACTATCTCCGCGCGCTGTGCGGCGCAGACGAGGGCCAGAAATGGCGCGACCAGATGCGCGGCCTGGTCGATGCGGAAGGCGGCTCGGCGCTGCGGCGCGCCCAGCTCGTGCGAAGCTTCAACAAAGGCTATCGCGGCTATGGCCGGACCTACCGCCGCTGCACTGATCTCGCCCGGCGCTCCATTGACCGGCTGATGCGGGAAGGCCGGGTTCTCGCCAAGCGCATTCTCGATACAGCGGGCTGACAACAGCGCGGCAAGTTCTCAATTAATCGTTAATTTGACCAACCCATGCGTGCAGACGCGCCCGGCGCTATTCTGCCAGCGTTCATCTTCGCCGTGCTACGGTCCGCAATCGATCAGGCAGGGCCGAAGAGATCGCGCTGCCCGCGCAGGCGCGGCGAAACGTCAGGGAGCATGAGGCCGTGGATACACGCTGGTTACAGGATCGGCTGGAGAGCCTGCCCCCGGAGCTGGAGGCGGAAGAGACCGAGGCGCTGCGCTATATCGCCGAGGCGTGGGACGAGGCCACCGGCGATGGGATCGCTCCCCATGTGCTCGCCAACGCCGCGCTGTTCGCCGCGTTCTCCGAGCTGGTCGAGGCCTATGGCGAAAGCGCGGTCGTCAGCATGGCCGAAGGGTTGAAGGCGCGCGTGGAGCGCGGCGAATTCACGCTGAAGCGGCGGTTGCAATAAAGCGCGATCCGAAAAGTGGGGACCGGTTCTCGGAACAAATCGCGCGTGTCTCGAATATTCAAGCCACCACAAGCTGTCCGATCAACACCGCACCGAAGCCGACCAACACGCACCCGGCGATCTGGTTGATGCGCTGCAGCCGGTGCTCGTCCAGTTTGTGCCGGACAGTCGAGATGATGTGCGACAAGCCCACCCACCACAGCAGGCTGCCGCACATCACCGCCAGAACGATGGTGAACGCCTCCAGATAGGAAGTCAGCCCGCCGGTCAGCGACCCCAGCCCGCCGAAGATCGCAAACATGCCGAGGATCGCGCCAGGATTGGTCACCGTCAGGAAAAAGCTCTGCGGGATCACGCTGGCATGCGGAACGATCCGCCAGATCTGATAACGCATCATCGGCCGGAACATGTCGGGGATGGTCTCGGCGATGCGCCGCAGCTCCGCCCAGCGCGACCCTTGGCCGCCCACGCGCGGCGCGGCGAAATACAGGCGCACGCCAAACAGCAGCAGGATGGCCCCGCCGATGAGCTGGATCGTTGTCCGGTAGTCGCTCGTCAGATTGGAGATCGCGGTCACGCCGAAGGCGGCCGCCGCCGCGAGCAGCCCGTCGCCCAACACCGCCCCGAAGCCCGCCGCCACGCCGGCCCAGAAGCCGCGCTCCAGCGTGCGCTGGATGCACAAAACGTTGACCGGCCCGACGGGCGCGGCGACGATCACCCCGATCAGCAGCCCGGTCAGGATCAGCTGCGTTTCGGTGAGGACCGTTTGCGCCAGCGATGCGGTCTCTAAAATCATAGCCTGTCCGGCCCTGAAATCTCTCGGCTCCGCCCAATGCCCCGCGCGGCGATCACGCCTTGCGCTTTCGTCCACGCACGGGGATAACAAAGGCGTCTAACCACGCGATGACAACGCCGAAACTGTACCCACCATGCCGATCAGTGATTCGTGTCTTAACGAAGTCCGCGCGCTGTGCCTAGCGATCACGCTTGCGGTTAGCTTCGCGCCCACAGCTTTGGCCGCCGAAGATGCGCCCGCGCAACGCGATGCGCGCCTGCCGGTGCAGCGCGATGTCAGCGCCCTACCCGCACCGGTTCAGGACATGCGCGTGTCGATCCTGCGCGCGGCCAGCTCCGGCAATCTTGAGGAGATGCGCTACGTCCTGGAGCGCAACGAGATCATGCCGGTGCTGTCGGCAGGCGAGAAGGTCGACGACCCGCTCAAGCACTGGCGCGACATCTCCGGCGATGGCGAAGGGCGGGAGATCATGGCGGTGCTCATCGAAAGCCTGACGACAGGCTACGCCATCGAGCAGCAGCCGGACACCGAGATGTATGTCTGGCCGCATTTCGCCGCGCGTGGGGTGCGCGATCTGACGCCGGCGGAGCAGGTGGAGCTTTACCGGCTGGTTTCACCGAAGGAGGCAGAGCGCATGGCCGAAGATGGCTATGACCATTACCGGCTCGGCATCGGGGCGGACGGGACCTGGCACTTTTTCTATAAGGGTGGATGACTAGCCGGATTCCGGCGGCAACGCCTCCAGAAAGCGCGCGGGCTTGCCAGCAGCCGGCGCGGTCAACTCGCCGTCGCGCATCACGGATTGCCCGCGCACGACCGTACCGACCGGCCAGCCTTTCACGCGCTTGCCCGTATAGGGGCTCCAGCCGCAGCGGCTCGCCAGCCAGCTTTCGGAGATCTCCGCCTCGCGCCCCATGTCAACCAGCGTCAGGTCCGCGTCATACCCCGCCGCGATCCGGCCCTTGCCCGCGATGCCGTAGACGCGCTGCGGCCCGTGGCAGACGAGATCGACAAAGCGTTGTAGGCTCAGCTGCCCGGCGTTGACGTGATCGAGCATCACCGGCACCAGCGTCTGCACGCCCGGCATCCCTGAAGGCGACTCGGGATACGGCCGCGCTTTCTCCTCCAGCGTGTGCGGCGCGTGGTCCGAGCCGACGGTGTCGATCGTCCCGTCGCGGATCGCCGCCCAGAGCGCCGCGCGGTGCGCGCCGTCGCGGATCGGCGGGTTGATCTGCGCATGCGTGCCCAGCCGCTCATAGTCCTCCGGCGCCTGCAGCGTCAGGTGGTGCGGCGTGACTTCCGCCGTGGCGACATCCTTGTGCGCCGCCAACAGCGGTATCTCGTCCCCACTCGTCACATGCAGGATGTGGATGCGCTTGCCGTGCGTGCGCGCCAGCCGCAACAGCAACGCCGTGCAGTCCCGCGCCGCGTTCGGATCGCGCCAGATCGGGTGGCTCGCCGGGTCGCCCGCGCGCCGCTCGCCCAGCCGCTCGGTCAGCCGCGCCTCATCCTCGCTGTGAAACGCCGCGCGGCGCGTGAGCCGCGCAAAGACGCGCTCCAGGTCGGGTTCCTCTGCGATCAGCAGATTGCCGGTCGATGACCCCGCGAACACCTTGACCCCCGCCACGCCGGGCAGGCGCTGCAACGCCTCCAGCTCGCCAATGTTCTCCAGGCTCGCGCCGATATAGAAAGCGTGGTCGCAATACATCCGCCCCTCGGCGCGGCGCAGCTTGTCGGTCAGCGCCTCGGCGGTCGTTGTCGTCGGCGAGGTGTTGGGCATCTCGAAGACGGTCGTGACGCCGCCCATCACGGCCGCGCGACTGCCTGTCTCCAGGTCCTCCTTGTGCTCCGCGCCCGGCTCGCGGAAATGCACATGGCTGTCAATCACGCCGGGCAGGACATGCAGACCGCGCGCGTCGATGACAGCCGCGCCAGCTTGCGCGCCGATCTGCCCGAGCCCGGCGATCTTGCCGTCGCGGATGCCGATGTCGCCCTCCCACACGCCATCGTGATTGACGACGGTTCCGTTGACGACGACGAGATCATAGC
>CAYYSM010000115.1:0-7487 GCA_964474225.1 uncultured Hyphomicrobiaceae bacterium | reverse complement strand
GACAGGTTGAAGCGCTTGTCGAGTTGCGACGCGATCGTCGCGCCGAGATGCACCACCGGCCCTTCGCGGCCCGCGCTGGCCCCGGTGCCGAGCGACAGCGCGGAGATCAGGGCGCTCAGGAACCCGTCGCGCGCGGAGATGCGGCATTTGCCGATGGCCACCGCCTCGATGACGTCGGCGACATTGTGCGGCCGGCGTCCGCGCTGAAACCGCAGCAGGATGAATCCGACGATCAGGCCCCCTGTGGCCGGGGCCAGCAGGATGACCCACCACGGCAGCGCCATGGCCGCGGCGGTCGTGGCCTTATCCATGGTCCCCAGCCATGGGAGCTGGAAGAAGCGTATCGCGAGACGAAACACGATCGCCGCATAGGCCGCCAGGATCCCGATGATCAGTGCCAGTGTCCAAACCAGCAGCTGGCGCTCGGCGAAAAACTCGCTCACATTGGCCGTGAATCGGTCGGAAAAGAACAGCCGCAGCCGCGCCTTCGCGATCTTCAACAGAGACAACCGAGCGTGCGATGCCTCATCGGGCGATTCGAGACGGTCTTGCGCGTCAACACCCGTCTCGCCTGGCCGCTCGTTTGTGGTCGTCATCTCCGGCTGTCTGAAAATTGCGCGGGTTTGCCGCCGCGGCTTTTTCACACTACGGTATCACGATAACGCGATGCACTACGACATCTTTACAGGTTGGACGCAAGGCGCGGGGCGCATGTTTGCACGCCTCGGCAAGATGATTTGCGTCTCGCGGCCGCATGGGGCACACCGACACTCACCCGAAACGCGATCCCGGAGTTGCGCGTGAACGTCCTGCTTGCGGCCCTCACATCGCTGCTGATCGCCGTCTTCGCGGCCGCGTTCGCCGCGCCTTACGTTGTTGACTGGAACGAATACCGCTCGGTGTTCGAGGCGCAGGCCAGCAAGCTCGCTGGGCGGCCGGTACGGGTAGCGGGAGACGTTGACCTGACTATCCTGCCCGTGCCGGAAGTTCGCTTCGAGCAGGTAAGCATCGCGGATCGCAACGGCAGCTTTGATGCCCCGTCGGCCACCGCGCAGGCCTTCCGCATGGCGCTGTCCATTCCGCCGCTGCTGCGCGGGCAGGTGGAGGCGCGCAAGATCGAGCTGGATCGGCTGGCGCTGCGGCTCGGTCTGGACGAGAACGGGCAGGTCGACTGGCCCCGCATCGGAGACGCGGCTGGCGCGCTGCCGTTCATGCCCTCGGACGTGTCGCTGAAATCCGTCACGCTGAACGAGGCGTCGCTGGCCGTCGCGCCTGCGGGCGAGCCGCCGCGCTGGCAAATCGCGGGCGTCACTGGCGAGTTGTCGGCGGAATCGCTGCGCGGCCCGTTCAAGTTCGCCGGCGCGGCCTTGATCGGCGATCAACCGCGCGACCTGCAGCTTTCCATCGGTACGATGACGCCTGAGGGGCTCATGCCGGTGAAGGCGGCCTCTCCCGGGGATGCCGTGGTCTATCGCGCCGAGGGCAATCTGCGCGACCTGACCGACGGCCCGAAATTTGTGGGCAATGTGGAAGCGAGCGCGCCGCTGACGCCCGAGGCTGTGGCGCAGGCGCAGGCCCCGCAATGGCGCGCGGAGGCAACGGGCCGCGCCACGCTGGACGGCGCGAATTTTGACGATTTCAGCGTGACGATCACACGCCAGCAGCGCCCGCAGACGCTCGGCGGCACAGCGCGGCTCACCTGGGGTCAGGGGCTGCGTCTCGACGCGGAGCTTCGCTCGCAGTGGCTCGATCTCGACCTGCTGGCCGGCGCGCAGGTGCAGGACCGCATGCCCGCCGAGGTGCTGCTCGAACTGCCCGCGCTGCTGGGCGATGTGCCGATGCCGGCGCGGCGCGCGCGCATTGATATGCGCATTGCGCAAGTGAGCCTCGGCGGCGACCTGATCCGCGATGTTCACGCGGTCGCGCGGCGCGGCGATGGCGGCTGGGGCGTCGAGACGCTGGAAGCTGGATTGCCGGGCGGCAGCAGCTTCGGCTTCGAGGGCCGGTTCGCGCGACAGGACGACGCGCCGACCCTCGCGGGCACGGTGCGCGCAGGGGGCAGCAATCTCGGACGGCTTCTGCAGTGGGCGGCGCCCGCGATGTTCGAGGAGCGCGACGCGGCGGCGAAGTCGTTCTCGCTCAGCGGTCAGGTGGAATCGGCGGCGGAGGCGTTCAGCATATCGGATATCGCCGCGCGGCTGGGTGAGTCGCGCTTTGGCGGTTCTGTGCGGCTGGCCTTCGATGAGGCGGCGGCCACGGTCGATCTGGCTGCGCGCACGCTCGATCTGCGCCCGTACATTCGCGGCGGCACGGCGGAGATGGTCGGCCGGTTGCTTGAACGTGACGGCCTGAGCGCGCTGGAGGCCGAAACCTGGCAGGTCGCTTTGCGGGCGAACCGGCTGATCCTGCCGGAATTCGCGGCGAGCGATGTCGAGACGCGGCTGAGCATCGACGGCGCGGCGATTGTCGTAGAGCGCGTGGCGCTGAGCGGGGACGACCGGCTGAGTGTGGCGGGCGGCGGGCGTTATCCGCTCGGCGAGACCGGGGCGGCCGAACTGCGCATGAGCCTCGCGTCGAACAGCGCCGACCCCATTGCGGACCTGGCCAGCGCGATCCCCGGCGCGAGCGAGTGGATCGCACCGCACATGGCGCGGCTGCGTGCGGCGACGCCTCTGCATCTGACCGCGAGCCTGCGCCCCAGCACGGTCGAGGACGGCTTCTGGCTGCGCGTTGATGGCACGGCTGGGCAAACTGAGCTGTTGGCGAATGCGCGGATTTATAGCGGCGGGCGCTACCATCTCGCGCTGAACGCCGAGAACCGGACGCTACGTGCGCTGACGGAGCAGGTCGCGCCAGACCTCACGGACTGGCTGAACATCGCACAGGCGACAGGCCCGGCGCGGCTGCGCGCCGACTTCGCGGGAGAGACCAACCAGCCATGGCAGGGCACGGCGGAACTCGCCACAGATGCGGTGCGGCTGGCCTTCGACGGGTCGGCGGAGGCGGAGACGCTGCGGCTCGATGGCGAGGTGAGCATCGACGCGCCGCGCGCCGAAGACGCGCTTGCGCTGGCCGGTCTGCCTGCAGGCGAGAGCGGGCCGCTGACCCTGCGCGCGGCGGTATCGAGCGAAGGCAGCGTCTACCGCGCGCGCGACCTTCGCATCGACCTGGCGGGGGAGACTACGACCGGCAACGCACGGCTCGACGTGTCCGGCGCCGTGCCCCAGATCGAAGCCAATCTGAACGCCGCGCGCTTCAATCTGGCAAGCGCCGCCGCGCTGCTGCTGGAACGGCGCCCCAGCGACAGCGCGGGGTTCTGGCCTGATGCGCCCTTCGCGACAGAGGCGCTGCGCGGGCTGTCCGGCAGTCTGTCGCTCGCCGCGGACGAGCTGGATGTGGCCGACGGCCTCAGTCTGAAGGAGGCCACGCTGATGGCGCGGCTGGAAGACGGCGGGCTGCGCGTGCCAATGCTCTCAGGCATGCTCTACGGCGGCGAAGCGGTGGCTTCGGCGAAGTTGCGGCCGGCGCGCGGACGCATGGTGTTCGACGGCGAGCTTGTCATCACCGAGCTTGAGCTGGCGCAAATGCCGCACGGCGAGGGCACGCCGCTCGCGACCGGGAGCGCGGAATTGACCCTGAGGGCGGAGAGCGAGGGGCTTTCCCCGCGCGGGCTGATGACGGTGATGTCCGGCACAGGACGGATCGAACTCGGCGCGGGCGAAATCCGCGGGCTGGACCCGCGGGTGCTGGCGCGCACCGCGCGGGATTATCTGGCCGCCGAAGAGCAGCCGGAAGAGAGCGTCGCCGTACTCCTGGCGCTGCCGCTGCGCAAGAGCAGCTTTGCCCATGACGGCGCGCAGGCGGCGCTGCGACTGAAAGACGGCGCGCTCAGGCTGCCGGACACGCAGGTGTTCAGCAGCGCGGACGGGCTGTCCGTCGAGGCGGGCGCACGCGTCGACCTCACGGAGATGGCGCTGACAAGCCGCTGGGACGTCGGTGCGGCGCTCGCAGGCGATGCCCTGCCGGATGTGCGCGTGACCTTTTCTGGGCCGCTGTCCGGCTTCGGCGCGCTGGAGCCGCGCGTCGACGCGGATGATTTGGAGCAGTTCCTGACAGTCGCGCGGGTGGAGCGCAATGTCGAGCGGCTGGAGGAACTGCGCCGTCAGCGCGATCTTGAGGAGCCGCCGGCGGAAGACGCGGAACCCGCGCAAGACCTGAGTTCGGCCAGCCCCGAGGAGGTGGTTGCCCCGCCGCCGGACGATACGAGCCTCGGCGAGATTCCGCTGGAGACGCTTGACCCGCTGCCGGGCTTCAGCACGGAAATCGAGGAGACGCCGCCGGAGCAGGACGCGCCGTCCGCCGGCGCGCAAGCCGCCGAGCCGCGGTCGGAACCGGCTTCGGCCTCCAGCGTGCCCGGCGCGCCGCTCGACGATCCGCAGGTGGTGGAGGATGCCCGCCGCGAGATCATGCGCGAGACCCCGCGCCGCCCGCCGCGGCAGTCGGAACCAGAACCGTTTTTCGAGATCTTCAGGAACTGAGATCCGCCAGGCTGCACGACATCGCGGTTGCGGCGCGCGCGTTAATCTGTACCCTGAAAGCAACGCTTCGCCGCAAAACAACGAAACCTGCGGCGCTTGAGGAAACGCAACCGAAACGATGTGTCGACGCAGCGAACGCGCGCGGGCCGTGACGCCTAACGCATCCGCCGCGCATGCCGACATGTCCGAGGGATGGCGCGCATGAGCACGCTGGAGGGCAAAACCCTCTTCATTTCCGGCGGCAGCCGCGGCATCGGCCTGGCCATCGGCCTGCGCGCCGCGCGCGACGGCGCAAATGTCGCGCTGGCCGCCAAGACCGCCGAGCCGCACCCAAAGCTACCCGGAACGGTCTACACCGCCGCGCTGGAGGTCGAGAAGGCGGGCGGCAATGCCCTGCCGATCGTCTGCGATATCCGCGATGAGGGGCAGGTGCAGGCGGCGATCGACCAGACCGTTCAGACCTTCGGCGGCATCGACATCTGCGTGAACAACGCCAGCGCGATCAGCCTGACGGACACGCGCTCGACCGAGATGAAGCGGTTCGACCTGATGCATCAGGTCAATGCGCGCGGCACCTTCATGGTCACAAAACACTGCATCGACCACCTGAGCCGCGCGGAGAATCCGCATATCCTGATGCTCGCGCCGCCGCTTGACTTCAAGCCGCAGTGGTTCGCCGGGCATCTGGCCTATTCGCTGGCGAAATACGGGATGAGCCTGTGCGCGCTGGGGTTGTCAGAGGAACTCAAGCCGTTGGGCATCGGCGTCAACGCGCTCTGGCCGCGCACGACCATCGCCACAGCGGCCATCGCCAACATCGTCGGCGGCGAAGAGGTCATGCGCGGCAGCCGCAGCCCGGAGATCGTCGCGGATGCCGCGCATGTCATCCTGACCATGCCGGCCCGCGACTTCACCGGGAACTTCTGTATCGACGACACGTTGCTCGCACAGCACGGCGTGCGCGATTTCGACCGCTACCGGATCGATCCCTCAGTTGACCTGACGCCGGACTTCTTCGTGCCGGAAGACAGCGAACCGCCCGCACCGCTTGAACGACAACAACAAGGGCGTTGAACGACCCATGCCGACACTTCTGATTTCCCATCCCGTTTTCCTGGAGCACGACACCGGGTATGGCCATCCAGAACGCCCGGACCGTCTGCGCGCGATCGAGCAGGTGCTGGAGGACGAAAGCTTTCAGTTCCTGCATCGCGAGGAGGCGCCGCTGGCCGAGGAAGAGGCGATCGCGCGGATGCATGGGCCGGAGTACATCGCCGCGCTCAAGAAAGTCGCGCCGGAGAGCGGGCATTGCTACGTGGATGGGGGCGATACGGTCATGTCGCCGAAAAGCTGGGAGGCGGCGCTGCGCTCTGCGGGCGCGGCGGTCATGGCGGTGGATCAGGTCGTGACGGGCGCGGCGCGCAACGCCTTCTGCGCCGCGCGGCCGCCTGGGCACCACGCCGAAATGCGCCAGGCGATGGGTTTCTGCTTCTTCAACAACGTGGCGATAGCCGGGGCCCATGCGCGCGAGGCGCACGGGCTGGAGCGCGTCGCGGTCATAGACTTCGACGTGCATCACGGCAACGGCACCCAGCACATGTTCTGGTCCGAGCCGAACCTGTTCTACGGCTCCTCGCACCAGATGCCGCTGTTCCCCGGCACCGGCGAGTGGAGTGAGCAGGGCGTCGCCGGCAATATCGTCAACGCGCCGCTGCGCCGGGGCGACGACACGTATCATTTCCAGGAAGCGTTCGAGACGCGCATTCTGCCGGCGCTTCACGATTTCTCGCCGGACCTCGTCATCGCCTCCGCGGGTTTCGATGCGCACCGCAGCGATCCGATTGGCGGGCTGGCGCTGCGCGAGGAGGATTTCGCCTGGGTGACGCGGAAACTTCTGGATGTCGCCGACAAGCACGCGAACGGGCGCTTTATTTCCGTGCTTGAAGGCGGTTACGATCTCGGCGGGCTGTCGCGATCCGCGGCGGCGCATCTGCGCGTCATGATGGACTACGGAACGTGACGGCCCCGCGGGATCGCTGGAGGGACAATGGCGAAACAACAAGACAAGACGAACGCCGACATCAAGGACATGTCGTTCGAGCAGGCGCTCAAGGAACTTGAGCAGATCGTCGGGCGTCTGGAGCGCGGCGATGTGGAACTCGAGCAATCAATCGCCATTTACGAGCGTGGGGAGGCGCTGCGTGACCATTGCGATCGGCTTTTGCAGCGGGCGGAGGCGAAGGTCGAGAAGATCAATCTCAGCGAAGATGGTCAGCCCACCGGCACGCAGCCGCTCGACGTGGAATAAAATTGCGCCGATCCGTCAGTCTGCGGTAATCCAGATCACTTCGGCTCGCATAAACGATTAAATATGCGAACATGTTTTGCCGACCCGCGGCGAAAAGTGTAAACTTTGTGTGACAGCGGGCGTCAGCCTGCGACATCCGCCGTGGCAATCGCGTAAGGGACGCAAGGACCGTGAGTTCAGAAAACAAGACGCCTCTACTCGATCAGATCAACACGCCGGACGACCTGCGCGCACTCGATGAATCGCAGTTGCGGCAGGTGGCCGACGAGCTTCGCGCGGAAACCATTGACGCCGTGTCGGTGACGGGCGGCCATCTCGGCGCGGGGCTCGGCGTGGTCGAGTTGACCGTAGCGCTGCATTATCTTTTCGATACGCCCGCGGACCGGCTGATCTGGGATGTCGGGCACCAGGCCTATCCGCACAAGATCATCACCGGCCGGCGCGACCGCATCCGCACGCTGCGCCAGCCTGGTGGCCTGTCCGGCTTCACCAAGCGCGCAGAAAGCGAATATGACCCGTTTGGCGCGGCGCATTCCTCGACGTCGATCTCGTCGGGACTCGGCATGGCGGTCGCGCGCGACCTGAGCGAGGGCGACAACAACGTCATCGCGGTCATTGGCGACGGCGCGCTGAGCGCGGGC
>CAYYSM010000114.1:0-7498 GCA_964474225.1 uncultured Hyphomicrobiaceae bacterium | reverse complement strand
TTAGTAACGCTGTTCGTCGAATCGAGGCCTGCTGCGGTGCAACGTAGTACAGTGCACGTGCGGGCTGGCGGTCTGATCGTCGCGTTTCGGCGTCCATTAGCCACCTTTATCCGATGTGTCCCGTGCTCGCCCTGCGAAGCACGCCAACCACCGCGACTCTAGCCGGGGGATTAGCAAATCTATGTCTGAAATCTCAACGCCGCACTGCGCGACCACAGAGCGCGGGTCTGCCCAGCTTACGCCCGCCGGCTTGCAAAGCATTGCAACGCTCAATCGCCGCCGCACCGTCATCACGGCGCTGGTCGGCGCGACGGTCGCGGTGATGACCGCCTTGTGGGCATACCTTTTGAGCGTGAACGGCTTCGATGCGTTCGATATCGGGCTGATCGTCTGCTTCCTGATCTCCGCGCCCTGGACGGTGCTCGGCTTCTGGAACGCGGTCATCGGCTTCTGGCTGCTGCATGTCGACAAGCGCTGGCGAACCAGTGTCGCCCCTTATCTGGCGGCGGGCAACAGCGACGCGCCGATCTCCGCCAGGACAGCGGTATTGATGACCCTGCGCAACGAGGAGCCCAGGCGCGCGCTCGCCAAGCTGGAGCGGGTCCGGCGCAGCCTCGAAGCGACCGGGGCCGGCCGGCAGTTCGACTTCTACGTGCTCAGCGACACCTCCGACCCGGAGATCGCCGCGGAGGAGGAGCGGCTGGTCGCCGACTGCCGCGCCAACCTGGGCGATAAGCATCAAGTCATCTACCGCCGCCGCAAGAGAAACACCGGCTTCAAGGCTGGCAATATCCGCGATTTTGTCGAGCGTTACGGCGCGCGCTATGACCTTATGCTGCCGCTTGACGCCGACAGCCTGATGTCCGGCCCGGCGATCCTCCAGATGGTGCGGATCATGCAGCGGCACCCGCGTCTTGGTATCCTGCAGAGCCTCGTCGTCGGCACGCCGACAAGCAGCGCCTTCGCCCGCATCTTCCAGTTCGGCATGCGGCACGGGATGCGCTCCTTCACGATGGGCAGCGCCTGGTGGCAGGGCGATTGCGGCCCGTTCTGGGGGCATAATGCGCTGGTTCGCGTCAAGCCATTCGCTGAGCATTGCCACCTTCCCGTTTTGCCGGGCAAACCTCCGTTGGGCGGGCACGTCCTGAGCCACGATCAGGTCGAGGCGGCGATGATGCGCGGCGCGGGCTACGAGGTGCGCGTGATGCCGGTGGAGGGCGAAAGCTGGGAGGAAAACCCGCCGACCCTCCTCGACTTCTCCAAGCGCGACATGCGCTGGTGCCAGGGCAACATGCAGTATTGGCGGCTGCTCGGCCTGCCGCGCCTGACCCTCACCAGCCGCGTGCAGCTGTTCATCGCAATCATGATGTATCTCAGCGCCGCGGCGTGGATGGCGATGGTCACGTTTGGCGCGTCGAAGGCGGCGAGCGGCAGCCTGGAAAACCTCGATCCAGTGCTCGGCATCGGCCTGTTCGTCACAGTCATCACGATGAGCCTCACGCCCAAGCTGATGGGGCTGGCTGACGCCGCGCTGGCGCCGGGCGGCGTGGCGCGATATGGCGGCGCGCTGCGGTTCACGGCGGGCGCTTTCGTCGAGATCCTGTTCATGATGCTGCTCGCGCCGGTCATCGCGCTTGCGCTGACGATCTTCATGGCCGGGCTGCTGTTGCGCCGCTCGGTGCGCTGGAACGGGCAGGCGCGCGACGCCTACCGCCTGACCTGGCTCACCGCGGCCAGGGGGCTTTGGCCGCAGACGGTTTTCGGCGCGGCGCTGATTGCGGTCTTCGCCGCATTCGTCCCGCAAATCCTTCCCTGGATCGCGCCCATGGTGGTCGGGCTGCTGCTGGCCGTGCCGCTCGCGGTGCTGTCCGCCTCGCCCGAGGTTGGCGGGTGGTTCGCGCGCTGCGGGGCTTGCGCGATTCCTGAGGAATCCGACGTGCCGGCGGAACTGCGCGCCGAGGGCAGCCCTGCACAAGTCGACCTGCTCGCGGAAATCGAGGCGCGCACGGCCAAGGAACTCTCGCCGGCGTCGGCCGGGTGACGTAACCTGCTGACATGAGCAATGGCCTTCAACGCGGGCTGCGCGAGACCGCCGGGATCGCCCGCTCGCTCTGGCAATATCACCGAAGCATCGGCCGCGCGCGGCGCATGCGCGAATTCTACTGGCTGCTCGTGCCGGCAGGCGGCCTCGTCTTCGACGTTGGCGCGCATGTGGGCGACCGCGTGCGGACGTTCCGGTCCCTGGGCGCTGAGGTCGTCGCCGTCGAACCGCAGGCCGCGGCCTTCAAGTGCCTGCAATGGCTGTTCGCTAGCTCGGGGCGCGTGCATCTGGTCAGCGCTGCCGTGGCGGAGACAGCCGGCGAGATCACGCTCAACATCAATCTCGCCAACCCGACCGTGTCGAGCGCCTCGCGCGACTTCGTCGCCGCAGCCGACGGGGCTGAGGGCTGGGCGGATCAGCGATGGGAGGAGGCGCGCACGGTCCCCGCGACAACGCTGGACATGCTGATTGCGCGCTTCGGCAAGCCGGACTTCATCAAGATCGATGTGGAGGGATTTGAGGCCGCCGCGCTCGCCGGGCTGTCGCAAGCGCCCCCCGCGCTCTCGTTTGAGTTCACGACCATTCAGCGTCGGGTGGCGTACCAATGCATCGAGCGGCTGGAGACGCTGGGCGCCTATCGCTACAATCTCTCGCTCGGGGAGAGCTTCGCGATGGAGTATCGGCGCTGGCTGTCAGCGCGCGAGATTGCCGACGTGATTGCCGCGCTGCCGCATTCGGTCAACTCCGGCGACGTCTACGCTGTTCGTCAGGACATCGCCTAATCGAACATGCGCCGCCGCGCCTCGCGGTAGGCGAGCCAGAAGGCCAGGCAGGAAATTCCCGCGAGATAGGCTATGTGCACCACGACCATCAGCGGATCGAGCGGCGCGCCAGTGGTCAGCGGCCGGACGATGGCGATCAGATGCGTCATGGGAAAGAACCAGGAAACCGCCTGAACCGCCACGGGGAACCGGTCGATGTCGAAGAAAACGCCGCAGAATACGAACATCGGCGTGATCCAGAAGCTGAAGAAGTAGCTGAAATACTCGTAGCCCCTGGCATAAGCGGTCGCGAGCAGCCCGAAGCACGCGAAGCCCAGCGAGGCGGCGAAGACCAGCGGCAGCGCGATCAGCGCCCCTGTGACCGACATAACCCCGCCCCACCCCCAGCCGACGACAAGCACGCAAACGGCCGAGAGCATGGCTTTCATGGCCGCCCAGAGCACCTCGCCAAGCAGGAGTTCCGCGAGGCTCACCGGCGTGGCCATGATCGCGTCCCAGTTCCCCTGCTGCTGGTAGCGGGTGTATGCGCCGATGGTCGTCTCGAAGCTGGCGGCGAACATCGCAGCGTAAGCCGCGATCCCCGGTACGACGAAAGCGAGATAGGGCACATCGCCCATCTCCTCGACGAACCGTCCGAGTCCAAGCCCGAAGGCGAAGAGGAACAACAACGGGTTGGCCACATTCGTCGCCAGCGCCGACCAGATCAGCTTGCGCCAAACGATATACTGGCGGTGCGTGACGGCGAGAATGCTGCCCATGTTGAGGCTGCGGATCGCCTCCATCACGTTTCCCGCAGCTGGCGGCCGGTCAGGCGCAGGAACACGTCCTCCAGATTGGCCGGGCGGTGATAATAGCTGGTGTCCTTGGTCAGCGCGGGCCGGATCTCGTCCTGCTGCTGCACATAAATGAGCACGGAATCGCCAATGTCCTCGCTGTCCCAGCGCCCGTTCTTCAGCGGCTCGGGAACGGGCTTGTCGATCTCGTAGACATGCCCCTTCACGTGCCGGCTGATGAGTTCATCCGGCGTGCCTTCATCGAGAATTTCGCCGTGGTCGATGATGATGATCCGGTCGCAGAGCCGCTGCGCCTCGTCCATGTAATGCGTGGTCAGCAGCATGGTCTTGCCGCGCGCCTTGAGCGCGAGAAGCTGCTTCCAGATCATCACGCGCGCTTGGGGGTCGAGGCCGGTGGTCGGCTCGTCGAGGATCACAACCTCGGGCTCCGCGATCAGCGCGCGGGCGATCACGAGCCGCCGCTTCATCCCGCCGGAAAGCTGCGAGACGCGCGCATCGGCCTTTTCCTCCAGCCGCATGAATTCCAGCAGGTCGGGCACGCGCGCGTCGATCGTCTCTTCCGGCAGCCCGAAATAGCGGCCGTAAATCTCCAGGTTCTCCCGCACAGACACGTCCGGGTCGAGATTGTCGGCCTGTGGCACCAGCCCGATGCGCGCCTTGGTCTCGTGGCTGAGGCGATAGGGCGGCTCGCCAAACACCTGCAATTCGCCGCCCGTGACCGTCGACTGGCCGACGATCATGCGCATCGTCGTCGTCTTACCTGCGCCGTTCGGGCCGAGCAGGCCGATGCAGCGCCCCTGTTCCACCTGAAACGACACGCCGCGCACGGCCTCCAGCGTGCCAAAGCGCTTGACCAGATCGCGCGCGACAATGACCGGCGTCTCTTTAACCGGGGTTTCTTCGGGCGCGTGATGCGCCGGGGCATCTGTTTTCATGACGACTGGCAATCGGCGCAGCGTCCGCGCATCTCGACATTCATCGCGTCGACGCGGAAGCCGGCGCGGCGCGCGTTTTCGGTCAGATGCGCTTCGCAGTCTGTCAAGGTCAGCTCCACGGTCTTGCGGCACTTTTCGCAAATAGCGAAGCCCGCCGGGCCGGGATGCGGGCGCCGCTCGCAGGCGACGAATGCGTTGATGGTCTCGATACGGTGGACAAGCCCCGCCTCGATCAGCTTGTCGAGCGCGCGATAGATGGTGAGCGGCGCTTTCAGCCCGGCCGCGCGGACGTCTTCCAGGCCGAGGATCTCATAGGCGGTCATGGGGGTCCGCCCGCGTTTCAGCGCATCCAGCACGACGGACTGGTTTTTCGTAAGCCTGGGCGTGTCAGACGGCATGATGATCCTCCGCGACCCGACTCGCGCGCCACTGCATGACCCCGCGCATGGCCATGCTCGCCAGGAACAGCAACAGCGCCGCGACGACAATGGTCGGGCCGGCGGGCGTATCGAGATACAGCGACCCGTGCAGTCCGCCGACGACCCCGGCCACGCCGACGCCGGCCGCGATCACGGCCATCGCCTCGGGCGTGGCGGCAAAATTGCGCGCGGCGGCGCCGGGAATGATCAGCAGCGCGGTAATCAGAAGAATGCCCACAACCTTCATCGTCAGCGCCACGACGGCGGCTACCAACAGCATGAAGATGAAGCGCGCCGCCTCCGGGCGCAACCCTTCGGCCCGCGCCACATCGAAGCTGACCGTGTCGGCCAGAAGTCGCGTCCAGATCAGCGCCAGGATGGCCAGCGCCGCTGCCCCGCCGCCGTAGATGATCGCGATGTCCTCCGTCGTCACCGCGAGTATGTCGCCGAACAGATAGGCCATCAGGTCGATGCGCAGCCATGTCATGAAGGCGACGATGACCAGTCCGATCGCCAGCGTCGAATGCGACAGGATGCCGAGAATGGCGTCGCTCGACAGAGTGTGGGCGCGTTCAATCAGTTGCAGCCCGATTGCGATCAGTGCGGCGATGGCGAATACGGCCAGGATCAGGTTGACGTCTGCGAGGAAGCCGAGCGCAACGCCCAGAAGCGCGGAATGCGATATGGTGTCGCCGAAATAGGCCATGCGCCGCCAGACGATGAAGCACCCCAGCGGCCCGGCGGCCAGCGCCACCCCGATGCCGGCGATCAGGGCGCGCGTGAAAAAATCATCGAGCATCGCTATCCTCCGCCTTGGTATCGCGCGTCAGCGGCACAACCGTGCCGTCAGGCGCGTGCGCGTGGTCATGGTCGTGCCTGTAAAGCGCCAGCGTCTGCGACGCGCGCGGACCGAACAGTTCGCGATAGGAGGAATGGGCCGCGACATGCTTGGGTGTCCCGGAGCAGCAGACATGATTATTCAGACACAAAACTGTATCGCTTTCCGCCATCACAACGTGCAGGTCGTGCGAGATCAGCAGCACGCCGCAGTTCAGCCGCCGCCGGACATCCGCGATCAGATCATACATCGCGATCTCCCCGCTGAAGTCGATCGCACGCACCGGCTCGTCGAGCACCAGCAAGTCCGGCTTTCGGAGGATCGCACGGGCAAGCAGCGCGCGCTGGAACTCGCCGCCGGAGAGCGATTGCACAGGCGCGTCGATGAGGTGGGTGATCTCGACCTCGGCCAGCGCGGCGCGAATCGCGTCTTCGCTTTGCCGGGCGGTCAGCGACATGAGCCGGCGCACGGTGAGCGGAAACGTCCAGTCGATGCTGAGTTGCTGCGGCACATAGCCGACGCGCAGCCGCGTCGCGCGCCAGACCCGCCCACGGTCGATACGCATCAAGCCGAGGATCGCCTTCGCCGTGGTCGATTTGCCGCCGCCGTTCGGGCCGATCAGCGTGACGATTTCGCCGCGCGCGATGCGCAGATCGACATCACGGATCAGCCAGCGACCGCTCCGGCACACGGACAGGCCGGTCGCCTCCACCAGCGGCGCGCCCGGCTCGGCAAACGGCGTGTCGCTGCGGCTGTCTCTGGTGGTCAACAGGTTGAGCATGGGTGAGCCTCAGGCGCCGCCGGGGATTGCCACACCGCCGACGATATGTTTAACGTTATAAAGTAACATTCCATAGATGGACGAGGATCAATCCATGTTCAAGCTGACTGCTATTGCGGCCGCGATTGGCGCGGTCTCCGCGCTCGCCGGCGCGCCCGCCAAAGCAAAACCCGAAATCGTCGTATCGATCAAGCCGGTGCATTCGCTCGTCGCCGGCGTGACGCGCGGCGTGACCGAGCCGTATCTATTGATCCCCGGCGCTGCAAGCCCGCACACCTATTCAATGAAGCCGTCCGACGCGCAGGCGCTCGAAAATGCCGACGTTGTCTTCTGGGTCGGCGAAAACATGGAGACCTTCATGGTCCGCCCGCTCGACGCCCTCGCCGGTGATGCCAAGGTGGTGCCGCTGGCAGAGGCCCCAGGTGTGACAATCATGGATGTGCGCACCGGCGACGACTGGGAGGCGCATTCGCATGGTCACGACGAGGCGCATGGTCATGGGCACGGTCACGAGCATGGGCATGACCACGGAGACGAACATGCGCATGGCCACGATCATGAGCATGGACACGGTCACGATCATGGGCACGATCACGGCGAAAAACACGCTCATGGCGATGAACACGGCCACGACCATGGCGACAAACATGCGCACGACGATGATCATGGCCACGATCACGCCGGCCACGGACACGCGCATGGCGATGAAGACATGCACATTTGGCTAAGCCCGGACAACGCAAAGGGCATTGTCGCGCAGATCGTCGATACGCTGAGCGAGGCCGACCCCGCCAATGCCGAAACCTACGCGCAGAACGGCGAAGAAATGACCGCGAAGCTCGACGAACTGACCGCTGAACTGCAGGCCACCCTTTCCCCGGTCCAGGACAAGCCATTCTTCGTTTTCC
>CAYYSM010000113.1:0-7502 GCA_964474225.1 uncultured Hyphomicrobiaceae bacterium | reverse complement strand
CGCCCGACAAAAGGGTGATAAGCGATTGCTCGATCACCCGCTGCTGTCCAAAAATGACGGATTCTGTTTCTTCGCGGGCCTTGTGAATCTTGACAGCGGCCTCTTCGATTTGCTGGATGATGCGATCTTCAGACTGTCGTATATCCACCATTTTTGGACTTCAAAACCTTGTTGATGGCCGCGATAAGTTGCTTGCGTCGTGTCTGAGGGTATCACAACGTCAAGTCGATTTCCGAGACATAAAGTGCGGTCAGGTGTTTCGCAAGTTCGCACGAGGGGGCAGCGATCATGGCGAATCGGGCTTCATTCAAACGGGCGGCGCGGGTCAAGCGGACCGGACGCATCCGGCCTCAGCTTCGCGCGGCGCGCAAGCCGGTGGTCGTTGCCCTGCAAGCTGACGCTTCGACGGCCCCGCCAATCCGCATCGACAAGCACGGCAACTGGCATTCGCGCTATGGCCCGATCACGCGCCGGCGGGTCCTGAAACTATACGCGAAGGCGCTTCGACGTGATGGCTATCGCAGATATTCCCTGGCCGCGCCGTGCGACAAAGTGCGCGTGGAGGTTGAGGACGCGCCGTTCATCGGGGTCCAGCTCGCCTGCGAGGGCGAGGGGTCGCAACGCAAGCTGAAGCTGCGCACCAATCTCGACGATGAGGTGACGATCGGGCGCGACAACCCCGTCCGCTTCGAGCGGGATGGAGATACCAGCGGCCTCATTCCTTATGTTCTGCTGCGGAACGGGCTGGAAGCGCGGTGCTCGCGGTCGGTCGCGTTCGAACTGGCCGCGCTGGCGAGCGAAGAGGTCTATGGCGGCGTGCCCCATCTCGGCGTGTGGAGCGCCGGTGTGTTCTTCCCGATCTGCGCCGCCCAGTTGGCGCAGTCCGCCTGAAGCCTCTAAGCTGGCCCGCCCGTCCAGCGAGAAGGTGACAGTTGGCCAGCGCGCATCCGAAATTCAGCGAAGACGATTTGCGTCAGCGCGTGCAGCGCCGGCTCGGCGGCGGCATTGCCTCGGCGCCGGCGCCGCAGTCTGGCGGCGACCACGAACTCAACCCCGAGTGGCCGGAAGCCGAGGAGCACGGCCCAGTGCGCCGGCCCTGCGCTGTCCTGATCCCGCTGACGATCCATCCGGCCGGGGCTTCGGTGCTGCTGACGCGGCGGTCAGACCATCTGCCGCAGCATGCCGGACAGATCGCGTTCCCCGGCGGCAAGATCGGCCCGCAAGACCGCGCGCCGGTGAATGCCGCGCTGCGCGAGGCCTACGAGGAGATCGGCCTTCATCCGCAATTCGTTGACATCCTTGGCCGGCTGGAGGATTACCGCACCGCGACGGGTTTCGACATCGCGCCGTTTCTCGGTATTGTCCGCCAGGGGTTCTCGCTCGTGCCGGACCATAATGAGGTCGCAGAGATCCTGGAGGTGCCGCTGGCGTTCCTGATGTCGCCGGCCAACCACCAGGTGCGCGAGGTCATCTGGCGCGGGCGGCCGCGGCGCTTCTACGCGATGCCGTACAAGAAGCACTATATCTGGGGGGCAACCGCCGGCATGCTCCGGCGCATGTATGAAAGGCTCTACAGCGAATGATCCGCATTATTCTGATCAACCTGTTCCTGCTGCTGCTGCCCTTCATCATCTATTTCGCATATGTGTATCTGGTCAAAGGCGGGCGCGACAAAAACGAGCCGATCAATTTCACGCCGCTGATCGTTCTGTTCGGTATCGGGTTGATCCTGATGATGGGTGCGATCGCCTACTTCATACAGTTTGAGGCCGGCGAGCCGGGCCAGCGCTATATCCCGCCGCGCGTCGAGGATGGCGTGCTGAAGCCGGGCCGGCTGGAATAACGCGGTATGGGTCTTCGGGAACGATCATGAGCGAGCCGGTAGAAACCCGCGACGACGTCTGGCCTGGGCTGCTGGCCGGCGCTGAGTGGCTGGAGCGCCACGCGACCCGCACGGTGCTGGCGCTGCTCAACCGCGACGGGCATGAGGCGCGCGCGGTCGGCGGCACGGTGCGCAACGCGCTGATGGGCGTGCCCGTGACGGATGTTGACGTTGCGACAACGGCTACGCCCGAGGAAGTGATGCGGCGCGCCGAGGAGGCCGGCGTGAAGGCGGTTGACACCGGCTCCGAGCACGGCACTGTTACGCTCGTGCCCGACCATGAGCCGATCGAGGTCACGACCTTGCGCCAGGACGTCGAGACCTATGGCCGCCATGCCCGCGTGACCTTCACCCGTGATTGGGCGAGCGACGCCCGCCGGCGCGACTTCACGATGAATGCGCTTTATGCCGGGCCGGACGGCACGGTCTACGACCCCTTGGGCGGCTATGCGGACCTGAAGGCGCGGCGCGTGCGCTTCATCGGCGACCCGCATGAGCGCATCCGCGAGGATTATCTGCGCATCCTGCGCTTCTTCCGCTTCGAGGCCGAATATGGCGCGCGGGAGACGCCGCCCGAGGCGATGGATGCCGAGGCGCTGGCCGCGATCGAGCAGGAGAGCGAGGGGCTGGAGCGGCTGTCCGGCGAGCGCGTGCACACCGAGCTGGTCCGGCTTCTGGCGGCGCGTTCGGCGGGCCGATCGCTCCGGACAATGATGGACACCGGCGTGCTGGTGCGGCTGCTCAGTGGCGCGCCGCGGCTGACGGCGTTTGCCCGCGTGCAGGCAATCCAGCGGTCGCGCGGCTTCACGGCGGATCCGATGGTGCGGCTGGCGGCGCTGGCCGTGCGCGTAGAGGAGGAAGCCGAGCGGCTTGCGCGCGATCTGCGCCTGTCGAATGCCGAGCGGGACGAGCTGGTGGCGCTGCCTCGGGCGGCGCGGCGGCTGGATGCGGGCATGGCGTTGCTGGACGCAAAGGCGGCGCTCTATCGGCTTGGGCCGAAGGTCTATCGCGGCGGCGTGCTGCTGGCCTGGAGCGATGCCCGCGCGGAAGTCGAGGATGCCGCGTGGAGCGCGCTCTTCGCGCTGCCGGAGGAATGGACGCCGCCCGCCTTTCCGCTGAAGGGCAGCGATCTGCTGGCGCTCGGGATGAAGCCGGGGCCGGAGGTTGGCGACGCGTTGCGCGCGCTGGAGCAGCGCTGGATCGAGGGGGACTTCGCCGCCGACCGCGACACGCTCATGACTTGGGCGCGCGCCGAAATCGCTAGCCGCGCTTGAGCTTGTTGCGGAGCGCCAGCGCGGCCAGCACCAGCAACACCACGCCGATGACGTTCTGCACCAGCGCGGCGACCGAGGCCGCCAGCGGCACGACCGGCGCGCCGCCCTCCAGCCCGTACAGACAGCCATAGACGCGCTGCGCCGCCAGCGGGCTTTCCCACGGCACGAAGAACAGACTGTTCTTGAAGGCCAGGTAAAGCGCCTCGGCCGATGCGCTTCCCGCCCCCGCCACGCAGCCTCCGGAGGCGTAGAGATTGGCGATCATCTGGAATGCCCATTCGCCGACGCCCGCGAGCCAGTCCAGCACGGTCTGCGGCGACGGCGCATCGGGCCAGGCCGGGAGGCGCGCCTCGGCGGGCGTGGGCGCAGGCGTTTCGCGCAGCCCGAGATAGACCAGTGCGAACAGCACCGTCGTCACCGCCCAGATGGCCAGCGGCCGCAGCACCGAGCGCCCGAAATTCGCGATGCCGCCGTAAAGCCAGCCGAGCCAGAAGCGTCCCGCGCCGCGCCCCAGCGGCTTGTGCCGCCAGAAGCGGGCCGCGCGCAGCTCATGGGCATAGAACGCGCCCTCGCGCTCATGTTCCAGCCCGGCGCGCGCCAGATGCCGGAGTTGGCGGAACCGCGCGGCCTCCAGTCCATCCCGCGACACCTTCATCAGCCGGAACAGCCACGGGCGCGGATCGCGCTCGCCTTCGCGCCAGCGGCGGAAGCGACGCATCGGCGCGTCGATTCGCATATTCTCCAGCCGCGGCGGCTGGTCGATCCGGGCGTTTAAAACGTCGGGCGCGCTGGCGAAGCGGGTTTCTGCCAGCGTCAGCGCGCTCTTGGCATGCAGTCCCGAGAAATCCGCGTTGCCGGCGAAGGCCGCGCCCTCGAAGTCGGCGGGGCCGCGAAAGCGCGCACGCTGGAAGCGGGCATCGGTAAAGCGCGCGGCGGCAAAGTCGGCCCCGCCCTTGAAGCGGCTGGCGGCGAAGCTCGCGGGCGCGGCAAAGCGGGCAGCGCCGAAGCCGGCCCGGCCGT
The DNA here is from genome assembly GCA_964474225.1 of uncultured Hyphomicrobiaceae bacterium. Classification (GTDB taxonomy): domain Bacteria; phylum Pseudomonadota; class Alphaproteobacteria; order Rhizobiales; family Rhodomicrobiaceae; genus Dichotomicrobium. Next base: position 3,326 of record CAYYSM010000113.1, on the reverse strand, counting down.
CGAACTCCGCGCCTTCGAACGAGGCATTGCCAGCGAAAAATGCGCCGCGGAACAGCGCGCCTTCCTCAAATTCCGCGCGCTCGAAGCAAGCCTCGCCCTCGAACCGGGCTTCGGCGAACCGCGCCTCGTCCTCCAGCTCGGCATCTGCGAAGCTGGCGTCGCCCGCGAACCGCGCCTGCGCGAATGCGGCGATGCCCTTGGCGCAGACGCAGGCGAAGTCGGCCGCGCCGTTAAAACCGGCGGCGTCAAAGCGCATCCCCTCATCGAAGCGCGCGCGCGTGAACTTCGCGTTGCCCGCGAAGGCCGTTTCGCGGAAATCGGCCCGGCCCGCGAAGTGACATCGGATGAACCGCGCCGTGATCACCAGCGGTCCGTCGCTCTGCATGGTGAACTGTGCGTGCTCGAAATCCGCATCCGCCGTGAAGGCCGCCTCGTCAAAATCGGCGATGCCTGCGAGGTGTGCGCGCTTGAAGCTCGCCAGCGCCTCGAACCGCGCCTTGGCGAAGGATGCGCCGGCCTCGAACCGCGCCTTGTCGAAGGTCGCGCCGCCGGAAAACGCGCAGTTGGCGAATACCACGGGGCCGGGAAAGATATAGCCGGCGAAATGCACGGCCTCGGGAAACATCTGATCGGCGAAATCCGCGCGGGCGTCCGCCAGCCAGTCCCGCGTCGCGGGGTTCTCGCCCTCGCCGAACGGATTGGCCGCCCATTCCCCCGCTTCGACCAGCCGGGCCTTGCGCGCCAGCAGCTCCTCCGCCCAGGCGTTCCAGCTTTCCTTGCCCTCGCCCCAGCGCGCCAGTGTCTGCTCGACGCTCATGTCGCGCTCGCCATCACAAAAAATTGCCTCGCGCATCGGAAACCGGCCTTGGTCTTGCCGAGCAACATCATTAAACACTCAGGTAACGAAAAATAGGGCGGCGCCCGCCCGCGCTGGCGTCAGGCCCGCGCCATGATGCCCCGGCGCAACACAGCGAAGGAGTGGTCCATGCTCTTTGCCTGTATCTGCAAGGACAAGCCAGACGCCGGCGAGCTGCGCCAGCAGACGCGCGAGGCGCATCTGGAGCATCTGCGGGAGAATGCCGGGGCGGTGGTCTCGGCCGGGCCGCTGCTCAGCGCGGACGGCAGCGCGCCGGTTGGCAGCCTCTTGATTGTCGCGGCGGAATCGCTGGATGCCGCGCGGGCAATGATGGACGCCGATCCTTATGTCCAGGCCGGGGTTTTCGCCGAGGTCGAGGTCCATCCGTGGCGCTGGGTCGTCGGCACCGTCAATCTGCATGAATAAGGGGCGGCGATGCGTTTGCGTTTTCTGATCCCGATACTTGCGCTCATCGTGTTTCTGCTGGCTGTGCCGCCAGAGCGTCTGGTTGCAGCCTATACCGGCGATTTCGCCGACCGGCTGGTGGCCGCCGCGATCGAGCGCACACGCAATGTCGTGATCTATGATCCGGCCTATCGGGACATTCCGAACCAGTGGGGCGATGTCGATCCGAACCGCGGCGTGTGCACGGACGTGGTGGTGCGCGCGTACCGCGATGTCGGGATTGACCTGCAGAGCAGGATGCATCGTGCGCTGGGCGGCGACCCGAACATCAAGCATCGGCGCGTCCGCGAGCAGCGCAAGTTCTTCGCCCGCTATGGCCAGCGGTTGCCCGTCTCGAACAACCCGGACAACTACAAGCCGGGCGATTTGGTGACGTCGGTGCGCCCCGACGGCGTGACGCACATCGTGATCGTCACCGGGCGGCGCTCATGGGACGGCGAGCGTCCGTTGGTCGTGCACAACGAAGGCTTCGGCCCGAAGCTGGACGACGCGCTGTTCAGGTACCGGATCACCGGGCACTATCGCTATTTCCCTCAGTCGTAGTCAGCCAGCGCGACGCTGCGCCGGCCTTCGCGCGTGATGCGCCCGGCCAGCTCCATCTCCATCAGCACGACCGCGACCGCGCGGGCGGACAGGCCTGTCACGCGGATCAGCTCGTCAATCTCGATCGGCACGGGGCTGAGCGCTTCGACGACCTGCTGGCGGGCGTGATCGTCCAGGTCGAACGGCGCGCCCTCCGGCTCGGAGAAGCCGGGCAGCGAGGGTTGCGGCCCGGCGAATATTTCCGCGGCTTGAAGCGTGTCCAGCACATCCTCGGCGTTGCGCACGAGCGCTGCGCCGTCCTTCAGCAGCGCATTCGGCCCTTCGGCGCGCGGGTCGAGCGGGTGGCCCGGCACGGCCATCACGTCGCGGCCCTGTTCCCCGGCGTGTCGGGCCGTGACCATCGAGCCGGAGCGGCGCGCGGCCTCCACGACAATGACGCCGGAGGCCATGCCCGAGATGATGCGGTTGCGCCGCGGAAAATCCACGCCGCGCGGCTTGAAGCCGGGCGCGCTCTCGGCGATCAGCAGGCCCTTATCGGCGATCGCGTCGTACAACGCCTCATTCTCCGGCGGATAGCGGATGTCGATCCCGCCGGCGAGCACGGCGATGGTGCCGCCTTCGAGCGCGCCCTGATGCGCGCTGGCGTCGATGCCGCGCGCGAGGCCGGAGATCACCGCGATGCCCTCCGCGCTCAGGCCGCGCGCGATGTCCTGCGTCAGCTTTCGCCCCGCGGCAGAGGCGTTGCGGGAGCCGACGATAGCGACAACCTGCTTTTTCGCCAGCGCCGGATCGCCGGCCATGTAGATCACCGGCGGCGGCATGGGAATCAGGCCGAGCCGCGAGGGATACTCCGTCTCGCCAAGGGCGACGAGCCGCGCGCGGCTGCGCTTTTGGGCGGCAGCCATTTCGCGCTCGGCATCGCGCGGCGTGCAGATGGAAATCGGGCGTATCCGCCTGTTAAGGGATCTGTACTACATCGCGGATAAATATCCCTCGATGAACGAACCCTTGGCGGACTACGAATTCAACAACGGATATGTAGGACCTGCGACCGCGAAAGAGATCGATTTTCTGCTGTCGGAGCCCGGTCGCTGGGCCGTCTTTACGGATATCCCCAAGGAGGAGGTTGAGTTCGAGTTGGGCGAGGGGGAGTTTCTCGCCCTGGGAGACAACAGCGGCGAGAGTCGAGACAGTCGGCTGTGGGACGGAGAAGGCATCGGTCCCGAAGTTCCCCGCGACTTGCTGATCGGCAAGGCGTTGTTTATTTACTGGCCCCATTCACAGAATCGCATCCCGGGGACCAATATCCCGTTCCCGTTCTTTCCGAATTTCAAACGGATGTGGGTGATAAGATAGGACCGCGGGTGTCAGGAGTCAGGAATCAGTCTGGTTGCCGCTTCCTGACTCCTGACCCCTGATGCCCGACCCCTGACACGGAGATGGAGCTCCACGATGAACGTTC
>CAYYSM010000112.1:0-7532 GCA_964474225.1 uncultured Hyphomicrobiaceae bacterium | reverse complement strand
CCTTGCCCTCGCGCAGGCTCTTCACCTCCGAGCCCTCCAGCGCGATCCCGGCCTCAAACGTCTCGATGATGTCGTAGTTGTGGCGCGCCTTGCGGTTCTCCGCCACGACGCGGCGCGCCGGTCCGTCTTTCTTGCTCATGACCTGCTCTCGCGGCTGCAGCCGCCGGGTTTATGCAACGCCGGCCTGTTCCAGCGCGCGCTCAACTGCCCGCTTGGTTTCGGACCGCAGCGTGGCGAGCGGGGGGCGCACATCCTCGCGGCACAGCCCCAGCACCTGCGCGGCATATTTTACCGGCGCGGGGTTCGATTCGATGAACAGCGCCTCGTGCAGCGGCATCAGCCGGTCATGCAGCTTCAGCGCGGTTGTGTAGTCGCCAGCCTCGCATGCGTCCTGGAACTTCGCGCAAAGCTCCGGCGCGACGTTCGCCGTCACGGATATGCAGCCGTGCCCGCCATGCGCGTTGAAGCCGAGCGCCGTGGCATCCTCGCCCGAAAGCTGGATGAAGGTCTCGCCCATCGCGGCGCGCTGCTGGCTGACGCGCGCCATATTTGCGGTGGCGTCCTTCACGCCGGCGATGTTCGGCAGCTCGTAAAGCCGCGCCATTGTCTCCACCGACATGTCGACGACGCTGCGCCCCGGTATGTTGTAGATGATGACGGGGATGTCCACCGCGTCGTTAATCGCCTTGAAGTGCTGGTAAAGCCCTTCCTGCGTCGGCTTGTTGTAATACGGGATGACGCTGAGGATGCCGTCCGCGCCGGCCTTCTGCGCATGCTGGCTGAACTCGATGGCCTCGGCCGTATTGTTCGACCCGGCTCCGGCGATCACGGGCACGCGCTTCGCCGCCTGGTCGATGCACATTTCGATAACGGCTTTGTGCTCATCATGGGACAGCGTTGGGGACTCGCCGGTCGTTCCAACGGGGACCAGACCATGCGTGCCGGCTTCGATCTGCCGGTCAACGAGCGCGCGAAACGCTTCCTCGTCGACGCGATTGTCGCGGAACGGCGTGATCAGCGCGGTGTAGGAGCCTCTGAACATCGGTGATCCTTGATTGATGACGTTTAACGCGACGATAATGAGTTGGCGGGAGTGGAGCAACACTGCTGCTTGCCGGACCGCGCGGTCATGATAATGCCGGATTTCTCCCGCTTCGCTCTGCCATGCATGACGCGCGCAGCGGGGTATGTCGCGGCGCCATCCGCGGGGCTGAGAGGGTGCGTGTTTTGCGTGCACGCCAGGTAACACAGGCGATCATCTGCACCGATGGGGACACGATCTGATAATGACGCGGGCGGCGGGCGTTTCGGTCTCGTCCTTGCGAGCGTGGCCGTCGGCGGCGCGCTGACCGGGCTTGTCATCGGCTTGCAGCCTTGGGCCGGGAATGACCAGCGTATCGCGGCCGTGGCGCCGGAGCCCGCGGCGAGGACCGCGCCTGCAGAACCTCCAGACCTGGCTGCGCGGCCGCAACCGGCCCCCGCGCAGCCGGCCAGCCCGCCGGCAGATCCGGACGATCTGACCGTTGGCCCTCTGCCCGAAGCGCCCTTGTCCGGCCAGCCCGAAGGCAGCGCGCCCGCGGAAACGCCCAAGCCGCCAGTGCGCAAGCATCCGCCGCCCAGGACGGAACCTCAGATCGCCTCGCTCGGGCGTCCCACCGTTTCGCCTTCCGCGCCGCCGATGGCGCACGACCTGCAGCAGCGCCCGCGCGGTCTGGACCGCAAGGCGATCGCCGACCGGCTGAACCAGATCGAGCGCATCCGCATCTCCGAGAGCGATGTCACGCTTTTGAAGGAGGCGATCCGGCTCTTCTACAAGGACCGGCTCGACGCCGGAAAGCCGCTGATCGCGCGCATTGAGGACGACACGGCGCGGCTGATGGCGCGCTGGTATTACCTGCGCTCCAGCAAGGGCCACGCCGATCTCGCCGAGTTCGTCAACTTCCGCCGCGATCATCCGATGTGGCCGAGCAAGAAGGTGCTGCGGCGCAATGCCGAACTCTCCGCGCTGCTCAAAGAGCCGCCCGCCGAGGAAATCTTTGCCTTCTTCGCCGATGACCCGCCGCAGACCGGCGCGGGCAAGGCGGCGCTTGGCGCGGCCTATATCGCGACGGGCGAGAACGAGCGCGGGACCGGCCTGATCCGCGAGGCATGGCGGAAGCACGCGCTGGGCGAGGACGCGCAGGAAGCCATCCGCGAGCGGTTCGACGACCTGCTGCGCAAGGCGGATCACAAGGCGCGCGCCGACTGGCTGCTGGCGCAGGACGACCGCGATCTGACAGACGACGCTCGCCGGCTCAAGACGGAACTGGACGCGCCCGATCAGAAATCGCTGGATGCGCGCGTTGCCGAGGTGCGCCGCTCCCGGCGCGCTGGCGGGCTGCTCACGCGGCTGGATGAGGCGGTCAAGACCGAGCCGGAGGTGCTGCTTAGCCGGGTGCGCTGGCTGCGCCGGCACGGCAACGACGAAAAGGCCTGGCGCCTTATGAAGATGGCGCCGGAGGATGCCGAGGCGCTGGTTGACCCCAACGAGTGGTGGCAGGAGCGGCGCGTGCAGACGCGCACGGCGCTGAACGCCGGCAAGCCCGAGATCGCCTATGAAATCGCCAGCCGGCACGGCGGGGCCACCGGCGATGACCTGCACGAGGCCGAGTTCCTGGCCGGATGGATCGCGTTGCGCTTCCTGGACAAGCCGGAGGCGGCAAAAGAGCATTTCACGGCCTCGCGCGAAGGCGCGGACTTGCCGGCTGGTTTCGCCCGCAGCGACTACTGGGCGGGCCGCGCCGCGCTCCAGCTCGGCGATCACGAGATGGCTGAGCAGCTCTTCGCCCGGGCTGCCCAGCACTTCCACGTCTATTACGGTCAGCTTGCCGGACTGGCGCTCGGCGACAGGGCGGAGCCGATCCGCTTCCGCAAGCCTGCGCCGCCGACTTCGGCGGACATGGAGCGGTTCGCGGCACGCGACGTGGTGCGTGCGCTGCCCATTTCCCGGCAGGCCGGTTTCGATTCCTTCCTCTCGCTGTTCATCTATGAGATGGCGCGCGATTTCGAGTCGCCGGGCGAGATGACGCTCGCCGCCGAAATGGCCCGCCGGGTCGCGCCGCCCAATGTTGTCGTGCGCTTCGGCAAGGTGGCGCTGAACCGCGGCTTCCCCGTCGAGGCCTACGCGTATCCGACGGAAATTCCCGAATTCGAGATGCTGGCGGGCGCCCGGCCTGTGGAGCGGGCGCTGATGCTGGCGCTGGCGCGCCAGGAGAGCGAGTTCAACCCCGAAGCGGTCAGCAGCGCGGGCGCGCGCGGCCTGATGCAGCTCATGCCGGGCACGGCGCGGATGATGGCCCGGATCAACAACATGCGCTACCGCCTGGCGAGCCTGAGCGACCCGGAATACAATGCCAAGCTGGGCAGCGCGTATATGCGCCGGCTGCTCAACCGCTTCGACGACTCCTACATCATGATGCTGGCGGGGTATAACGCCGGGCCGGGCCGCGTGAACCAATGGATCGAGTTGTTCGGCGATCCGCGCCGGCCCGGTGTCGATCCGGTGGACTGGGTCGAGCGCATCCCCTTCACGCAGACCCGCGTCTATGTCCACAAGATCATGGAGAGCCTTCAGGTCTACCGCGCAGTGCTGGCGCAGGGGGAGGCCGGCGACGTCACGCTGGCGACGGATCTGCATCGCGGCCGCACCGGTTCCCCGCCCGCGCCAATTTACGCGGGCACCGCGATGAATTAACACTGCGCTGACAGCGCACGACATCGCCTGCCTTCCGAGGGACCATGACACGACCGAACCCGCGCATGTCGGCGCGAAAGAGCTGGCGCGACATCTATTACACGTCCTTCGACGGCCTCCGGTTGCATGTACGCCATTACGGCCGCCCGAACCCGGACACGCGCCCCGTCATCTGCCTCGCCGGGCTGACGCGCAACGCCCGCGACTTCCACTTTCTCGCCACGCATCTCGCCAGCGACCGCGAAGCGCCGCGCGAGGTCTATGCGCTGGATTATCGCGGGCGCGGGCTGTCAGAGCACGATCCTGACTGGCGCAACTATTCGCCCTTCATCGAGATGCTCGACACCCTCGATTTCATGACGACGGCGAATTTGCATGGCGCGGCGGTGGTCGGCACCTCGCGCGGCGGGATCATCGCGATGATGATGGCGGTCATGCGCCCGGGGATGATTGGCGCCACGGTGCTCAACGATATCGGCCCGAAGATCGGCACGGCGGGGCTGGCGCGGATCATGGGTTATGCGGGCAAAATCCCGGTGCCGTCGGACTGGAACGAAGCGGTCGCGCTGGTCCAGCAGGTCAATGAGCGGTTTTTTACCGACATGACCGGGGATGACTGGGAGGCCTGGGCGCGCATGACCTTCAACGAGACCCAGGACGGCCGGCCGGCGGCGGGTTACGACACGCGCATCGCCAAGGCGCTTTCGGAGATCGACATCTCAAAGCGCATCCCGGACATGTGGGCCTATTACGACGCGCTCGCGCATGCGCCGCTGATGATCCTGCGCGGTGAGAACACCGACCTGCTGCCTTCGGAGACATTCGAGGAAATGAAGCGCCGGCATCCCAATCCCACCGCCCTGACCGTACCGGCGCAGGGGCACCCGGTGATGTTCCTCGACCGGTTCAGCATCGGCGAGGTCGGCCGCTTCCTGGCTTACAGCGACCCGCAGCGTGAGACTTTCCGCCCTATCCCCTACGAGCTGTATCCGGCTGTCTGAGCAAAACAAAAAGGCTGCCGCCCGCGCGTGGGGAGCAGCAGCCCGAAGTTTACGAAGCAGTCGGCCTTATTGCTGGCCTTGGCCTTCCTGCTGAGCCTGCTGTTCTTCCTGCGCACGCTTCATCATGGCGATCTGACGCTGACGGATGGTCTGCATCAGCTGCTGGCGCGCAGCGCGGTATTTCTCATTGTCGACCGGATCGCCGGCATAGGCCTTGGTGAAGCCGCTGAGCGGCACCGGGAAGCCGATCGGCTTGCCGGCGAGGTTCATCGCCGCGACCACGACTTGCTCGCCATTGCGGAACTGCTCAATGATCTCGTCGGTCGCCTCGGTCTCGGCCGTGCAGCCGCCGACATGGCAAAGCGTGTAATTCAGCTTGATGGCCTCATTATCGTCGACCCTGGCCTGGACGCCGGCCGGCAGCGCCATGCCCAGCGGCACCATGACCATCAGCGAGCGCGTGTCCTTGCCCTCGACCTGGCGGATCGCCGCGGAAACGAGCACCCGGCCGGTGTTGCCGTCGATGCGCTCGTGATGCGTCAGGCAGACATCAAGCTCCTGCCCCTCTTCTTGAAGGCTCGGCGCCTTCTCGCAGAGTTTCACCCACGCGGCCTCCTGCTGTTGTTGTTGCTCTTCCTGGGCCACGGCCTGAGACGACACCATCAGCGAACCAGCCAGTGCGGCGCCGGCCACAAGGCTGCACAAGGCAAAACCCGAACGGCAGATCTTGTTCATCGTAACGTCCAACATTCAATCAACCTTTCACGAACTGTTCCGGGCCTAGCTCCGGCTTTCTGCCGCCGCGCTGGCGCCCCCCAACGATTGTCCTGCCTACGTCGAATTGAGGCGACTTCGTGACGCGTGATGCGCTCGCCGGTCCCTCATGCACAGGCGCCGCCAATCCCCATTGCGCGGCGCGTTTCCCATGCGTCCATCACCACGTCCGGGGCGGTCCCCGGTCTTTCCTCAGCCAGTTTGCACGGTAATCGATTTTTTGCTCATTTTGTGGCCAACACTCGCGCCCGGTCCGGTTGTACCCGGACGACGGCCCTTTTATTTTCCGGGAGTTCTTATGACCCGGCGGCAGGCGGAGCGAACGCGCATGACGGCACATGGCACACGGCACACAAAAGCATGGGCGGGGGTGATCGCACTGGCTGCGGCAATCGCCCTGACGTTCTCAGGCGCGGCGGCGGAGCCCCGCCACGGCATCGCGATGCATGGCGAGGCGAAATACGGCCCGGACTTTCAGGCGTTCGATTACGTCAATCCCGACGCGCCGAAGGGCGGCAAGCTGGTCCGCGCCGTGCAGGGTTCGTTCGACAGTCTCAACCCGCTCATCATAAAGGGCGAGGCAGCGCCGGGGATGCGCCAATACGTTTATGAGAGCCTGATGGCGCGCGCGCAGGACGAGCCGTTCTCGCTCTACGGGCTGCTTGCCGAGAGCATTGAGACTCCGCCGGACCGCGCCTGGGTGGCCTTCACGCTGCGTGAAGAGGCGCGCTTTTCCGACGGCGAGCCGGTCACGGTGGACGATGTGATCTTTTCGCACGCGCTGCTGCGCGACCGCGGCCGGCCCAACCACCAGTTCTATTATTCCAAGGTCGAGAAGGTCGAGAAGACCGGCCCACGCACGGTGAAGTTCACCTTCAACGATGAAGGCGACCGCGAAATGCCGCTCATCATGGGGCTGATGCCGGTCCTGCCCGAACACGCCATCGACCCCGAGACTTTTGAGGAAACCACGCTGGAGCCGCCCGTGGGCAGCGGGCCGTACGTCGTCAGCGAGGTCGATCCCGGCAGCCGCATCACCTACCAGCGCGACCCGGACTATTGGGGCCGCGACCTGCCGGCCAATCGCGGCCACCACAACTTCGACGAAATCCAGTACGACTTTTACCGCGACGCCAACGCCATGTTCGAGGCGTTCAAGAAGGGCGTTTCACTGTTCACGACGGAGAGCGATCCCGGCGAATGGGCGCGCGAGTACGCGTTTCCGGCCGCGCGCGAAGGCAAGGTTCTGCGCAAGGAGTTCGATCTGCAATTGCCCGCGGGCATGAACGCCCTGGTATTCAACACGCGCCGGGAGGTGTTCGCCGACGAGCGGGTGCGCCGCGCGCTCATCAACCTGTTCGATTTCGAGTGGATGAACGCCAAGCTGTTCCACGGGCTCTACCAGCGCAGCCAGAGTTATTTCGCGCGCTCAGAGCTTTCGGCGCATGGCCGCCCGGCCGACGAACGCGAACGAGAGCTGTTGGCGCCGTTCCCGAACGCGGTGGACCCGGCCATCATGGATGGGAGCTATACCCTGCCCAAGAGTGACGGCTCTGGGCGCAACCGGCAGCAGGTCCGCGCCGCGCTGAAGCTGCTGCGCGAGGCCGGCTATGAGCTGGAAGGCGGCCAACTGGTGAACGCCGAGACCGGCCAACCGCTGCGGTTCGAGATTCTCGCCGTCGATCCCGAGCAGGAGCGGCTGCTGCTGACCTATACGCGCGCGCTCAAGCGGGCTGGCATTGAGGCGTCGGTGCGCATCGTCGACTCGGCGCAGTATCAGCGGCGCAAGCAGACCTACGATTTCGACATGATACAGAATCGCTGGGGGGCGTCGCTCTCGCCGGGGAACGAGCAAACCTTCCGCTGGTCCTCGAAGGCCGCCGACCGCGAGGGCACCTTCAACTATCCCGGCGTGCAGAACAAGGCTGTGGATGCGATGATCGACGCGATGCTCCAGGCCAAGTCGCGCGAGGATTTCGTCTCGGCGGTGCGCGCGCTCGACCGGGTGCTGATGTCGGGGCATT
>CAYYSM010000111.1:0-7550 GCA_964474225.1 uncultured Hyphomicrobiaceae bacterium | reverse complement strand
GCTCAGCCGATAACATTCATGCCTATCCGCTCGATATTGGTGACCCTGATGCGGTGACGGAAACCGTCCGGCGCATCGAAGCGGATCTTGGCCCGATTGACCTCGCCATCCAGAGCGCGGCGATGTGGTCGCAGATGGGCGTGGATGAGTTCGACACCGCCAAGATCCGCAAGAGCATGGAGGTCAATTACGGCGGCACGATCAATGTCGTCGGCGCGTTGATCGGCCCGATGATGCAGCGCCGGCGCGGGCATATCGCCATTATCGCCTCGGTCGCGGGATATGTCGGGCTGCCGCAGTCGCTGGCCTACGGGCCAACGAAGGCCGCGCTCATCAGCTTCGCCGAATCGCTCAAGCCCGATCTCGACCGCTACGGCGTGGCCGTGAGCGTCGTGAACCCCGGCTTCGTCGAAACGCCGATGACTGCCGCGAATGACTTCGAGATGCCGTTCATCCTCCAGCCGGACGACGCCGCGCGGCGGATCGCCCGGGGCCTGGACCGCGGCAAGTTCGAGATCGCCTTTCCCTGGCAACTCGTCTCCAGCCTGAAGGCGCTGCGCAAGCTGCCTTACAGCGCGTTTTTCGGCGTCACGCGGCGGATGATCGAAAAGCGCGAGGAACAAAAACGCGCGCAGCAAGCGCAAACGCCGAGCTAGGCGGGCTTGCTCAGCTTGTACAGCCCCACATCGATCGTGCCGCGCTCAAAGCCCACCGCGCAGTAGGTCAGATAATAATCCCACAGCCGCCGAAAGCGCTCATCGAAGCCAAGCGAGCGAATCGCGGGCCAGCGCGCGTGGAAGTTGTCGCGCCAGGTCCACAGCGTACGCGCGTAGCTGTCCCCGAAGGTTTCGACGCCGTCCAGCCTCAGCCCGGCGCGCTGCGCCTCCCGGCTGATGGCCGAGGGGCTGGGCAACATTCCGCCGGGGAAGATGTAGCGCTGGATGAAATCGACCTGTCGGCGGTAGGTCTCGAAGAAATCCTCGGCAACCGTGATGCACTGAAGAACCGCATGGCCGCCGCGCCGCAGCCGGTCGTAGATCGTCTGGAAATAGCGCGGCCAGTGCTCCTCCCCAACCGCCTCGATCATCTCGATTGAGACAATGCCGTCATACTGGCCGGTGGTGTGGCGATAGTCCCGATGCTCGATGCGGCAGATATTCGACAGGCCCGCGGCGTCGATCCGCCCGCGCGCGTAGTCGAGTTGCGCATCGGAAATAGTGATGCCATCAACCTGTGCGCCCTGCCGGCCGGCGCGTTCGGCAAAGCCGCCCCAGCCGCAGCCGATCTCCAGGATGCGCCCCTCCGCGCTCTGGCCGAGCGCCTCCAGCACCTTGTCGTATTTGGCGCGCTGCGCATCGGCAAGCGACTGACCCGGCGCGGTGAAATAGGCGCTGGAATAGGTCATGGTCTCGTCGAGCCAATGGCTGTAGAAGGCATTGCCCAGATCGTAGTGGTCGACGATGTTGCGCTTCGCGCCCTCGACGCTGTTGCGGCGACGCTTGTGGAAGCGCTTGTCGCGGCGGCGCACCTTGAACCAGCCGCGCCCGGCCTGTGTCAGGTCCGGCTTGTTGTCGAGGAAAAAGCGGAACACATCGGCAAGGTTCGGCGTCTCGAAATCGCCGTCGATATAGCTCTCCCCGAAGCCGACCGTGCCCCGGCGCAGCGACTTCCAGAACACGCCGAAATTGCGCAGACGCAGCGTGGCATGAACGCCCTCATCCTTCCCGTGAAAGACGCGGCGGCTGCCGCAGGGCAGGATCAGCTCGGCGCTGCCCCGGCGCAAGTTCTGCAGCGCGCGCTCACAGCCGGCGAAGATCAGGCGTGCGCGCAGCGTGTCTGGGGGTGGTGGCGCGTTAAGATGGTCGTGCGGCATTGTCCAACAATAACGGTTCGGCGCGCGAGGCAGCAGCGGCGACGAAATCCACCGAGTAGCCCGGCACGGCCTGCCGGCGCACCAGCGGCACGCCCTTCCACCACAGCCGCAGGGCTTCCAGATGGATACCGCCGATCACCTTCAGCGTCATCAGCGGATAGCGCAGCGCCAGCTTGGCGAGCATCCGGTCGCTTATTGGTTCACGCGCGCCGGCGAAATGCGCGCGCAGAAGCGGCCCCTGCTCGTCCCGCAGCGCCACGCCGATGCCCACGCGTTCATCCGGCGGCTGAATATGGAAGCTGTAGGCGCCCCGCGCGGTATTGAACGGTGACACATAGAAGCTCTTGGCGCATTTCTGGTAGAGACTGTCGCCGCCCGCGCCCTCGGCCGCGAGCAGGTAAGTCTTGCGCTCGTGGAACGTATTGCTGACCTCATAGGCGACCGCGCCGATCCGGCCCGCGCCATCGAGACAGAAATAAACGCTCAGCGGATTGAAGACATAGCCCAGCATCCGCGGATAGCTCAACAACATGATGCGCGCGCTGTAGTCGCCCAGACCCGCCTGCGCTAATAGCGCGCGGATATGCGCCGCGAGGTCCCGCCCGTCGCCGGGGCCATGGTCGCGGTCATGAAAGCTGAACAGGTTGAAGCGATTATGCGAGAACAGCCGGAAGCGCTGCCCCAGTTCGGCAATATGGTCGAGATCGATCAGGAGCGAGAAAACGCGATAGCGCAGCTTGTGGTGCTTCGGCCGCAGCCGCTCATGCACCACTTCGCCGCGATAGATCGCCGCTGGTTCCGTGTTCATGCGACTTGTGCGTCCTCGCGTGGCAGACTCAGCCGGTCCGACGGGTTCTCCAGATCCCAGGGCCGGCGCACGCCGCCAAGCTGCTCAGCAACGGCCAGCCCGCTCTGCAACCCGTCCTCATGGAAACCATAGCCGAAATAGCTGCCGCAGAACCAGGTCCGGTTCCGCCCCTGCAGCGACCACAGCTCCGGCTGCGCCGCCATGGCCGCGCCGTTGAACATCGGGTGCTTGTAAGCGATCGTCGCCAGCCGGTCGGTTTCGGCGATTTCGTCTATCGGGTTGAGCGTCACGAAATAGTCCTGTTTCGTCCGTAGCGGCTGCAAGCTGTTCATCCAGTAGCTGACGCACAGTCTCTGAGCGCCCTGCCCTTTTGCGGCAATATAGTTCCAACTCGCCCAAAGCCGGCGGCGGCGCGGCATCATGGCGCGGTCGGTATGCAGAACAGCCGTATTATCAGCGTATTGGAACGCGCCGAGCAAGCGGCGTTCTTCGGCATCGGCGTCCGCGAGCATGGCCAGGGCATCGTCGGCGTGCGCGGCGATGACGACGTGATCGAAATCATGGCGGCCGCCCTGCTCATCCTCGACATGAACGCCCTCCTCGCTGCGCGTTACGCGGGTGATCGGCGCGCCAAGCCGCAGCTCGCCGCGGAAATCAGCCAGCACCTTGTCCACGTAGGTGCGGCTGCCGCCGTCCACCGTGCGCCATTCCGGCCGGTTTGTGGCCTGCAGCAGGCCGTGATTGGCGAAAAAGCGAATGAAGGCTGCCGCCGGAAAGTCGAGCACATGCTCCTCCGGGGTCGACCAGATTGCGCAGGCCATCGGCAGGATATGGTGGTCCACGAAGCCGCGCCCAAAGCCGCGCTGATTCAGATAATCGCCGAGCGGGATGTTGCCGAGCGATTGCGCCGCGAGGTCTTCCCGCGCCGTGCGGAAAAAGCGGGTCACATCACGCAGCATCCGCCAATGAGACACGCGGAACAGATTTCGCTTCGCGCCGAGCAGTCCGAACGGCGCATTGCTGGAATACTCGATGCGCGCCTCGTTCAGCGACACGGCGAACGACATGCTCGTGCGCGCGCACGCAACGCCAAGATGGTCGAACCAGGCCATCAGGTTCGGATAGCACTGCGTGTTGTAGACGATGAAGCCGGTGTCGACGTTGCGCGGGCCTTCCGGCGCTTCGACCGGGATGGTGTTGCAGTGACCGCCAGGGCGGGGTTCACGCTCGAACAGTGTGACGCGGTGACGTTCGGCCAGCAGCCAGGCGGCGCTCAGGCCGGATACGCCGGTCCCGATCACACCGATCCGCAACGGGGGATGACTCATTCAAACTCGCGGGAGATATTCAGTCTTTTGCAAGCTTACGCCATCTAGCTGCTGTCGGATCAGTTGTCCATCGCGCATCGCGCCGCATCAGCCAAAAGGATGGGGTGGCGGATCACGCGCTCATCACGAACCTGTGATCGGGCAGACCCGTGTTTCCCTCACGAGGCAGTGATCCTCGCCAAGAGAAACGGCGTAGCTGTCCCATCATCGCACAGATGAGTTCGACTCGAACGCACCTTCATTACATTTTCTTAATGTGGATCGCGAAACGATCACAATGAAGGCGAAACTGTGACGATGGCAGATTCATTCTCTCATCTTCATGAAGGAGGAGTACATGTCGATTCTTCGTAGCCTTGCATTCGCCATGGCGCTTGTTTTCGTTGCCACCCCGGCCGCATTCGCCGGCAGCATGGCGAAAAAGGACATCGTTGAGACCGCTCAGGCCGTGGGCGAGTTCGAAACGCTCGTCGCCGCGGTTCAGGCCGCTGGCCTGGTCGAGACGCTGAAGGGCGACGGTCCGTTCACCGTCTTCGCGCCGACCGATGAAGCCTTTGCCAAGCTGCCGGACGGCACGGTCGAGAACCTGCTGAAGCCGGAGAACAAGGACCAGCTTGTTTCGATCCTGACGTATCATGTCGTGCCGGGCCGGGTCATGGCCAGCGACGTGCAGGGCAAGCAGCTTGAGGTCGAGACGGTCGAGGGCAGCAAGCTCTCCGTTGACGGCACCGACGGCGTGACCGTGGACGGCGCCACCGTCACGATGCCGGACGTGGCTGCCTCCAACGGCGTGATCCACGTCATCGACGAGGTCGTGCTGCCCGGCTCCACCAGCTAAGGCGGACGAAAACGACATCAGAAGGCGGCGCAGCCTTGCGCCGCCTTTTTCATGCGCCGCGGCCGAAAGTAGATGGCGCAAAGCCGCACAGAACGCGACAGGCGCTTAATTTATCGATGACGATTCCTTTACACTAAATCCATTTAGCCGCCTGTCTCGCATGAATGCAGCGGACGGCGCTGCGATGTTTTGATACCTTTTATACATGCTCGAATTTTGATCGACGGAGGAACAATTCATGTCGGTTCTACGCAGTATCGCACTTGCCACGATTCTCGCCTTTGTCGTGGCGCCGACCGCACATGCCGGAAGCATGGCGAAGAAAGATATCGTCGAAACCGCGAAGGGAGCGGGCGACTTCACGACCCTGGTCAAGGCGCTGGATGCCGCCGGGCTCGTTGAGACACTGAAAGGCGAAGGCCCGTTCACCGTGTTCGCCCCAAGCGATGCGGCTTTCGACAAGCTGCCGGACGGCACGGTCGAAGACCTGCTCAAGCCAGAAAACAAGGACAAGCTGACTTCGATCCTCACCTACCACGTGGTCCCAGGCAAGGTCATGGCCAGCGACGTCAAGGGCAAGGAGATGCAGGCGGACACCGTGGAAGGCACGCAGCTCAGCATCGACGCCACCGACGGCGTGATGATCGGCGAAGCCAAGGTGACGAAAGCGGATATCGAAGCCTCGAACGGCGTCATCCACGTTATCGACACGGTTCTGATGCCCGAAGGCACCACGTAAGCGACGCTCTCTCCCCGCAGCGATGGAAGGCGGCGTTCCTGCGCCGCCTTTTTTCATGGGAAAAGCGGCTGCTGCTCCAGCCCGGTCGTTTCCGGCAGGCCGAACATCAGGTTGAAATTCTGCAGCGCCTGGCCCGCGGAGCCTTTGACCAGATTGTCCAGCGCGCCGATGACGATGGCGCGGCCCGCCAGCCGGTCGGCGAACACGTTGACGATGAAATGGTTGGAGCCGCGCACATGCTGGGTGGCCGGCGTCCGGCCCTCCGGCAGCAGATGCGCAAAGGCGGAATCGCGGTAGCGCGCATCGAGGCTGGCGCGCAGATCAGCCGCGCTCGCGCCCGCTGTAAGCCGGACATGGCAGGTCACCAGTTCGCCCCGGCTCATCGGCACCAGATGCGGCGTGAAGCTCGTGACGACGTCGCGCCCCGCCGCGCGGCTAATTTCCTGGTCGATCTCCGGGCCGTGGCGATGCGCGCCGATGGCATAGGGGGACAGCCCCTCGCCCGCTTCGGCGAACAGCGTGTTCTGCTTGAGCGCCCGGCCCGCGCCGGAAATCCCGGATTTCGCGTCGATGACGATGTCGTCCGCTTCAATCAGCCCATCGCGCACGAGCGGCAACAGCGCCAGCAGCACGGCAGTCGGATAGCAGCCTGGACAGGCCACCAGCCGCGCCTCGGCGATCTCTTGCGCGTAAAATTCTGTCAGGCCGTAAACCGCACCAGCCAGCAGCTCCTGCGCCTCATGCGCGCGCCCGTACCACTGCGCATAGACCGCCGGATCGCGCAGCCGGAAATCCGACGACATGTCGATGACGCGCAGATCGGACGGCAGCGCCTTGATGATGTCCTGCGCCGCGCCGTGCGGAAGGCCGCTGAACACCGCGTCGCAGCCGCTCCAGTCGGTCTCCTCCGCGCGCGTAAGCACAGGGGCGTCGATGCGGCCCAGATGCGGAAATACGTCCGCGAGCAGCTGCCCGGCATGAGAACCGGCCGCGAGCGGGCCAATCTCGATATTCGGGTGCGCCGCGGCCAGACGAATGAGGTCGGCGCCCGTGTAGCCCGATGCGCCGATGACACCGATACGTAGTCTCGTCATGACCTCATCCGTTCCTTCTCCAGCGGCGCGACTCTTCGACGCAGCTTACGGCGCAGGCCGCAGCCGCAACTGCGCTACCGTCAGCGCCAGGTTCACGCCTGACTGGCCTTGCAGGCTTACCGGCTGCAGCGAGATCGTATCGTCCGAGCCGCCGACGAGCACCTTCGCGCCGCCACCGAGTCCGAACGAGGCATCCGCCGCCACGCCGCTGTAGGTGCCAGCCAGCGCATAGTCCGGCATGCCGCGGCTCGGCGCGAACACAGCCCAACCCAGTACTGTCTCACCGGTCACCCCGAGGTCCAGCCCAAAGCGCTCGATTTCGCCTTCATAGTACTCCGGCTCCCCACCCCGCGCTGATTCGAACTTGCAACTCAGGCTGCGCGTCGAGCCGAACACAACGCTTGCGCCGCCGTCGATCCGGCAAGTCAACGAGCCCACTTCCACGCGGCTGTCCGCCTGCGCGGCCACTGGCGCAAGCATCACTGCGGCCAGCACAATCCCAAGCATCCGCTTCATCATCACCATCGTGTCTCCCTCATGCTGTGCTTATCGGGCGGTTAACGCTCCTGCCCGGTTTCCGTTCCCACGTGCGGCGCTATCGCCTGAGCATGGCGAAAATCGGCCGGCGTGAACGGTGGCGCTCCCCCTGATCTCGGGGCTATGAACATTTTTTCATTTTTTCAAGTTGCGTTGCGGGATCACACGCCTAATACCTAGGCACCAAGGTGCCGCGGGGGCTCCGGGCGGCCATTCTTTATTTTCCGCGGCGCAATCCAGATCGATCCGAGAACGCTTACACCGCACCACAGCACGCAATGTTTCAAATCTACCTGCCGATCGCCGAACTGTCAGTGAACATGCTGACCATCA
>CAYYSM010000110.1:0-7553 GCA_964474225.1 uncultured Hyphomicrobiaceae bacterium | reverse complement strand
ATTGGCCCGTATACTGACAGGTTGTAAGCGGTGCTGCCAGCGGGCGTGGCCAACAGCACCCCGTCGCACACCATCTCGTCCATGCGCAGTTGGCCATCAACGAGGATGCGCAGCTTCGCCGCCTGATAGGTCAGCCGGAACATGGAAACCTCGTTGATCGCCAGCGCCTCATGCGTCACACCCTCACGGTCGCGGGTTTTCATGCGCAGCGGGTGGATGACGCTCATCTGCGCCTGCCCAAGGCGCTGTAGCAGGTCATCCTCGTGATACTCGTTCATCAGGAAGCCGATGGACCCACGGTTCATGCCGTAGATCGGGATGCTGTGGCGCATGGTCTCGTGCAGGGTCTGCAGCATAAGCCCGTCCCCGCCCAGCGCGACGATCACCTCCGCTGCCTCCGGCGCGACCTGGCCATAGCGGTCGGTGAGCCGGTCGAACGCGGCCCGCGCCTCGGGGGCATCACTCGCGACGAAGTGAATCTTGGTGATGTCAGAGGGACGCTCGTGCATGGCGGCTCGCGATAGGTTATGTTTAGCGCCAGACTATAGACTTTCGCGCAGCCGGCGTCAGCAACGCCGGACGGCCACCATGAGGCAAGCGTGATGAGCGAAGCGCAAACCGAACAGCCGGATGCCGACCGGATGGTGATGGTCTATACCACCTGCGAGACGCCCGACGAGGCGAAAACGATCGCGCGGGAGCTGGTGAAGCGGAAGCTGGCGGCCTGCGCCAACATCTTTCCTGGCATGATCGCTGTCTTCGAGTGGGACGGCGCAGCGCAGGAAGGCGCGGAAACAGCAATGTTCATCAAAACGCGAGCGGGCCTCGCCGCCGAAGTGACACAGGAGATCAAACGGTTGCACGGCTACGACGTGCCAGCCGTAGCCGTGCTTGAGGTGTCCGGGGGGAACACGGACTTTCTCGACTGGGTGGCGGAACAGACTGTCCCGCAAAAGTGAGACACCGCCGGCATCAGGCGATCACCAGCGCGCCGACCAGCACGACCCATATGGAAAGGCCGAGCGCCAGACCGCGCCAGAAATTGACCGGCGCATTGCTTTCGGGCGTATTGCCCTGGCATCCGAAGCAAGTGGCCATGTCCAGCTCTCCTGTTCACGTCTGTTATCCCGCATCGGGCGGGCAACTTGCTCATGTGTTAAAGTCTACATGCGCGTGACACATGAACAAGTTAACTTGCCTCAATGTTCCTCAATTGCGCGTGAACCTGAGATGAACGCCCGGACGAAAGGATAGCGAATGACCGACACCGCGCCCCAGATCGGATATGCCGTGCGCGCCGCCGACCCGCGTCCGAAGGCGCTGGAAGCGCAGCTGGACACGGCAGAGACCAAGCCGGTCGATCTGGTCGAGCTGCCGATCTTCGAGTTGGCGCTGATCCTCGGCGGCAAGATTCAGCGGGGCGTGCTGGAGGAACTGAAGAGCGTGTGCGGCGGGCGCGGGCTGAGCTACAGCGTGCACGGGCCAATCGCCATCAACCTGATGGATCATCCTGGGCGGACCGCCCTGCACCTCGACATTTTGAAGGCGTCGATCGAGATCACGGCCGAGCTGGGCGCGCGGCATCTGGTCATTCACACAGGCGTCTGCGCGCATGGCTCGCGCGCGGAGATCGACGCGGCCTATGAGCGCCAGCGCGGGGCGCTGGAGGAGGCGGCGGGCATCGCGGCGGGGCACGGTGTCGTCGTGTGCGTCGAGACGCTGCCGACCGAGCGCGCGGACCTGCACTCGGCGCTGCCGTCGCGGCTGGCCTACGAGCTTCAGCTGATCGACCACCCGAATATCCGCTGCTGCCTCGATGTGTCGCACGCCTACATCAACTGCGGTTTCCACGGGCGCGACCTGCTGGAGGAGCTGGCGCCGCTCGCGCCGTTCGCCGAGCATCTGCATCTGCATGACAGCTTCGGGCGGCCGAACGATGTGCGGACGGTCTCACGCGCCGAGCGCATCGCCTACGGACTGGGCGATCTGCATCTGCCGCTGGGCTGGGGGTCGATCCCGTGGAACGCTGTGTTCAGCGAGCTGAACTTCCCGAAAAGCCCGGTGCTGATGCTGGAGCTGCCGCCGCCGCACGCGGAAGAGCTGGATAACTGCATTGCGACGATGCAGGCGTGGCGCGCGAAGCTGGCGGCGCGCTAAGAAGCCCAAGCCGACCGCTACAACGCCCTACAACCAGCCCAACTGCGATCCATTAACCATTCGTCAAACGAATCAGTTCATGGTTTTGTACCGATCAGGCGATGACCGCCGCCGCCGTTCTTATGCCAAGGGTTTGGGAAGACAACTGTGCGGAGCGACGCTAGCGCTGTCGAATCGTCGTCACAGCCGTCTTCTTGCTACACTAAGGCGGTTCCATTTTATCACCTCCTCTCGCTTAAAACCGGAATTGCATCCTCGGTCCAAGAGGAGGTTATGGAGTGACGACGGCGATCACCTGATTCTCAGGATCAGACGATTCGCGAAGTCGGTCAATGTGTTAGTCCTTGCGCAGCCTAAACATGACGAAAGCTGCAAATGCCCGCCTGTCTAGTGTAGGGGCTCTATTGAAGTCCGATATCGCTCCCTCAACCAATGCGATATCGGTTTCAACTTCTGACTTGAAAAATTTTGCGTCAGGATCATAATCGGCATCATGCCTCTTCTTCTGCAGCGTAACGAAGACGTTTGCGAAGTCTTGAATCTCCTGCGGGAATTTTGGCATTACTTTGCTGTCATTGCATTGATTTTTTGTAAACTTGTGCTCTAAAGCCCTGTATACTTGACACCAAGCCTCAGGACTCCGTTGAGATCCTGATCCACCTATCAGCAAGTCAGCGCTAGTCTTGGCGAGGGTGTGAAACATAGCGTAATAGAGCGAACTTACTGCGCGACGCAAGTTCGCTTGGCGCTTGCTCGCGTTTAGTAGATCTGTAGCGACTTGGATCCAATCAAGCGGGTTCAAATCCTGTCTGCTCTGCGTCTGACTTAGTTATGAAAGATAGCAGAGGGAACGCCGATTCGCATATCTCGTCAAACTTTGGTCGGAGATATCGCACAGCGCTCGCAAACTTGCGGGTGTCAACTTTGCTATCGGCGGCCTCAAACACGATGACAATGCGAAGGACTTCGTCACCGTCCGGGTCCCATTGCTCAGAAACTTTCACACTGATTATTTTTATGTCCGGTAGTTTTTGTTGAAGGGTCTCTCTCACAATGGCCGATATCTGGTTGTAATCGTGCATCTTTGACACTTCTTTCACCGCCAATTTTGAATGACGAGAAATGGAATCATACATAATATGTTAGGCTCCTACAATGGCGCAATCGCTAAAGAGAGGCGCTTGCCGTCGGCATGGTTGCTAATCTTGCCACAACACGCTGGACGCTCCGGCCGCGCGGGGCCATATTTGCAGCATGGCTGAGACATCACCGAGCGGCTTTTCCGACGTATCGCAGGCGCTGATTGGCGGCCATCCGCTGATCACCGGCGAACAGCGCGAATTCATCCCGCACCGGCCCGAGCGCCCCGAGAAATCCGAAGGCGGCGTCCACTTCAAGCTCGCCTCAGACTACACGCCGCAGGGCGACCAGCCGGAGGCGATCAACGAGCTTGTCGAGGGCATCCAGAATGGCGAGCAGGACCAGGTGCTGCTCGGCGTCACCGGCTCGGGCAAGACCTTCACCGTCGCCAACATCATCGAGCGCACGCAGCGCCCGGCGCTGATCCTCGCGCCGAACAAGACGCTGGCGGCGCAGCTCTACGGCGAGTTCAAGAGCTTCTTCCCGGACAACGCGGTCGAGTATTTTGTCTCATACTACGACTACTACCAGCCGGAGGCCTATGTCCCGCGCACCGACACCTACATCGAGAAAGAATCCAGCATAAACGAGCAAATCGACCGGATGCGCCACGCAGCGACGCGCGCGCTGCTGGAGCGGGACGACGTCATCATCGTCGCGTCGGTGTCGTGCATCTACGGTATCGGCGCGGTCGAAACCTACACGGCGATGACCTTCACGCTGCATCCTGGCGACCGGGTGGACCAGCGCAAGCTGCTGAGCGACTTCGTGGCGCTGCAGTATTCGCGCAATGACATCGCGTTTCAGCGCGGCACTTTCCGGGTGCGCGGCGACACCATCGAGCTATGGCCGGCGCATATGGAGGACCGGGCCTGGCGGTTTTCGCTGTTCGGCGACGAGATCGAGGCGATCAACGAGTTCGATCCGCTGACCGGCGAAAAGACGGCATCGCTCGACAAGGTCAAGGTGTTCGCCAACTCACACTACGTGACGCCGAAGCCGACGCTGAACCAGGCCGTCAAGCAGATCCGGGAGGAGCTGGCGGTGCGCCTTGAGGAGATGAACGCCAACGGCCGGCTGCTGGAGGCGCAGCGGCTGGAACAGCGCACGCATCACGATATCGAGATGCTGATCGCGACCGGCTCCTGCCCCGGGATCGAGAACTATTCGCGCTACCTGACCGGCCGCGCGCCGGGCGAGCCGCCGCCGACGCTGTTCGAATATCTGCCGGACAACGCGCTGGTCTTCGTCGACGAGAGCCACGTCACGATCGGCCAGCTCAACGGCATGTTCAACGGCGACTTCCGCCGCAAGATGACGCTGGCCGAGCATGGCTTCCGCCTGCCGTCCTGCATGGACAACCGGCCGCTGCGTTTCTCCGAGTGGAACGAGATGCGGCCTCAATCGGTGTTTGTCTCCGCGACGCCGGGAAATTGGGAGCTTGAGCAGACCGGCGGCGTGTTCGTGGAACAGGTCATTCGCCCCACCGGCCTCATCGACCCCGAGGTGGAAGTGCGCCCGGCGCGCAGCCAGGTCGACGACCTGATCGACGAGTGCCGCAAGACCATCGACAACGGCGGGCGCGTGCTTGTCACGACACTGACCAAGCGCATGGCCGAGGACCTGACCGAATACGCCTTCGAGCAGGGGCTGAAGGTCCGCTACATGCACTCGGACATCGACACCATCGAGCGCATCGAGATCATCCGCGATCTGCGGCTCGGCGCGTTCGATGTGCTGGTTGGCATCAACCTGCTGCGCGAGGGGCTGGACATTCCCGAATGCGCGCTGGTCGCCATTCTCGATGCGGACAAGGAAGGCTTCCTGCGCTCGGAGACATCGCTGATCCAGACCATCGGCCGCGCGGCGCGCAATGTTGACGGGCGCGTGATCCTTTATGCCGACACCATCACCGGCTCGATGGACCGCGCGATCAAGGAGACGGAGCGACGCCGCGAAAAGCAGATGGCGTTCAACGAGGCGCACGGCATCACCCCGCAGACGATCCGCAAGAACATCGACGACATCATGGAGAGCGTCTACGAGCAGGACCATGTGACGGTCTCGAAGGCGCCTGGCTTTGCCGAAGAGAAGCAGGCCGATTACAGCGGCCACAACATGGAGGCGGTCATCGCCGACATGGAGCAGCGGATGATGACGGCCGCTTCCAACCTGGAGTTCGAGGAGGCCGCGCGCCTGCGCGACGAACTGAAGGAGTTGCGGGAACAGCAGCTCTTCTATTCCGGCGACCCGTCCGCGCCGGCCGCTGAGCAGCAACAGCGGCCGTCAAAGGCAAAGGGCCGCTCCACCTCCGGTCGTCCTGGCACCCGCACCCACAAGTCGAAGAGCCGCAAGAGATAGCGCTATTCGGAGAATGGCCGCCGGTTTTTCGGAAGCATGGCGCGCCCATCCCGGAATTCCGCGTGTGGTGTTTCAGCGGACATCAGGGCATACCACGGCGTCACGTGGCGCGGTTGCCGGCGTTTCGTCTCCGTCTCGATAATTGACCCCGCCGTGCGCTGACGGCGGGGTCTTATCAGTTACGAGCTCACTTACCCTGAGAGAATTCGTTTACTTTTCCGACACAAAGGCTTCCTGAGCCCAGTCCGGAAAATCGTTATACGGATTGTTCTCGGCCGCGGCCATTGCCGCCGTGGAGCTCGCCAACACGGTGAGCGTCAGGGTCAGAACTGTGAGAAGGGTCCTCATCGCGGTACTCCTTTCAATTCGGTTCGAAGTTGGCGTCGAGGAAGTGCACTCCCTTCTAACCCTGACCTAATCAGCCGCCCGGATGGCACAAAGGGCGCTCAAAGAGAGTTGAGAACACGTGATTGAAGGGTGCAGCCGGGGGCGCTTTCCCGGAGGGGTCAGGGTTCAAGCTGGGTGGAGGCTCACCGAAAGCGGCGAAAAGCAGGACCCCGGTTCCACGCGTTACGATACGGCCGGTTGAAACCCGCATCAGCGGCGCTGGCTTGTCCCCCGGCTTCCAAATCACGCAATGTTCCGGGTCGAGCCAATCATGTCCGCTTGAAGCGAAACCGGCCGGTCATCCGCTCCCGACAGCGAAAAAAGCCACTGGAAAAGCTCTACTTGACGACGCTCAACCGCTTGTCCAGCACCCGCATGACCTTGTTGAGGTCGTTACCGCGCTTCAGGATCAGTCCGGTCATGGCGATGACCAGGTAAGCGCCCTGCTTGCGCGCCAGCTTCGGCCGTTTCTCGATGGTGTAGAGCGGTCGCTCCGACGCGCGGCGGAAGATGTAAAAGACCGCGCGGTCCTTTTGCATATCGATTCCGTAGTCACGCCATTCGCCCTGGGCGACCATGCGGCCATAAACCGAGAGAATGGCGCTGAGTTCGGCGCGGTTGAAGGCTACAACACTCGCCCGGCCGTCAGAACCATTTGCGATCAGGTAGGTCTGGTTCTCGTGCGCCGGGCTGAAACCTATGGGCTCACTTTCGCTCATGGCGCCCCCTGTTTTTTGTTTGAGCCTTTCATGATCGCTGGCCGCCACGGAAATTTCAACCCCGGCAACCACGTCAATGGCTTGGCCGCGTCCGTTCACCGCCTCTCATCAGAAAAATCTGGCGTTTTTGATTCAGATCAAATCGCGCCGCCGCCACATGTGTCAGCTTGGCTTTACACTTTGAATTGTCAGGCAACATGGACAGGCTGGTCATGCGCATTGTGCTCATTCATCCCAACTACCACTCGGGCGGGGCGGAGATCGCCGGAAACTGGCCGCCAGCCTGGGTCGCATATATCACCGGCGCGCTGAAGGCGGCGGGCTACACCGATGTCCGCTTTATCGACGCGATGACGAACGACATCTCGGATGAGGAGCTGCGCTATATCATCTCGCAGGAGAAGCCGGATGTCGTCGGCACAACCTCCATCACGCCGTCGATCTACAAGGCCGAGCGCGTTCTGGAAATCGCCAAGGAAGAGCACCCAGACGCCGTGACGGTGCTGGGCGGCGTGCACGCGACCTTCATGTTCAAGCAGGTGCTGTCCGAAGCGCCATGGATCGACGTCATCGTCCGCGGCGAGGGCGAGGAGATCATCGTCAATCTGATCCGGGCGATCGACGAGGGCCGTTGGCCCGCCGAAGCCGCCGACATCAAGGGGCTGGCCTACACGAAGGACGGCGAGATCGTCGCGACGCAGGCTGCGCCGACCGTGAAGGACCTCGAAGGCATCGACCCCGACTGGAGCATCCTGGAGTGGGAGAAATACATCTACGTTCCGCTTGGCA